>NZ_JAMPNS010000020.1:0-88624 GCF_028479465.1 Providencia sp. PROV208
CTTGCCTCTCAAATCCTTCTGCGGATATTTCAGGTGGTAGATGATATTGATGATAAATAGTATTGATGGTCAGTATTAACGGTGGTAATACGATTTATACCAGTCAACAAACGCCTGAACACCCTGCTCAATAGAAACTTTTGGGCGATAATCGGTGACATTAAATAAGTCTTCGGTGTCTGCCCATGTCGTGTAAACATCACCCGCTTGCATCGGTAAGAAGTTCTTAATGGCCTCTTTGCCTAATGCCTTTTCCAATGCCGAAATAAAATCGATCAGCTTCACGGGTTGTCCTTTACCAATATTATAAATGCGGTAAGGGGCGCTACTTTGCGCTGGCGAATCTGAATGATTTTGCGGATCTGCTTGCGGGATTATATCTGAAATACGAATAACACCTTCAACAATATCATCAATGAACGTGAAATCGCGGCTCAGATCGCCGTTATTATAAACATCAATAGGCTCACCCGCTAAGATAGCCTTGGTGAATTTAAACAGCGCCATATCTGGGCGCCCCCACGGACCATACACAGTGAAGAAGCGTAAACCCGTTGTCGGCAGCTGATAAAGATGAGAATAAGAGTGCGCCATCAGCTCATTGGCTTTTTTGGTTGCCGCATACAATGAAACAGGGTGATCGGTTGGCATGTCAGTCGTAAATGGCATTTTATCTGTCACGCCATACACGGAACTTGAAGAGGCATACACTAAATGCTTCACTTTCGCTTGGCGGCAACCTTCTAAAATCGCCAAGTGTCCATTCAGATTACTGTCTGCATAAGCAAAGGGGTTTTGTAATGAGTAACGTACCCCTGCCTGTGCTGCAAGATGGATAACGCGGTCAAAATTCTCTTGAGTACACAGCACCAACACTTTTTCACGGTCTGTGATATCAAGAGGAATAAAGCGGAACTGCGGATATTGTTCAAGAATATGATGCAGGCGAGACTGTTTCAAACCCTGATCGTAATAAGCGTTCATATTGTCGATACCAACAACTTCATGCCCATTTTCCAACAGTCTTTGGCACAATCTAAAACCAATAAATCCAGCACTTCCCGTGACCAAATATTTCATATTTGTTATCTTCTTTCGTTATTAAATGATGGTTTATCAATATTCTAGCATTAATTAGAGATAAACTACTTAGCCTCATCTTTATTGGCAACACCTAGCACATGATAAACATAGTGGCGATAACCATCGAGTAGCTGCTTGTCTTCACAGTCATTTAGTTTACCGTCGCACAAATGGCGCATCTTAATATTGGCTTCATAAAACGGCGATACTTTGAGGTTTGCACGTTCCAATAACATTCCACCTAAGAATGAAATATCTGTTAATTCACCCGACTTTATTGAAGTTCCTGATTTCAGATTATCTCGTAAGGTGAACTGCGTTGTATACGCAGGTGAAGAGAATGGAGACTGGTATTTATTTAAACTGATACCCGGTTGATGATCCCCAAAATAGAGGAACATAAGTGGACGTTGACGTTTTTCCATAAACGCAACAAAATCACGAATAGCATCATCTGAGTGGACAATTTTTTCCATATAGTGACTAAACTCACCGGCTGAATCTTTATTATCAAGTTTATCTTTAATCCCATAATCATCACTGTGTCCCTCTTTATAAGGTCCGTGTTCATACATGGTTAAAGAGAAAATAAAGACCGGTTTATCGGTTTCTTGTGCCAAAATTTCTTTCACATACTTCAGCATATCTTCCGTGCTGATCGTCCATAAATTATCTTGCAACTTACCTGGGTAACCCAACTCCTGTGGTTGAATAATTCGGTCAACTCCCAAGGTTTCATATGCATGACCCGAGTGATAAGCCCCTTTATTAAACGGCGTCAGTACGACCGTATAATAGCCGTTAGCTTTCATCTCTTTAAATAAGCTGTTATTTAAATGGTCGACGACAAAATAGAACACGCCACTTTTTTGTGCACCAAAATCATCGCTATTTAATCCAGTTAATGCCGAAAACTCGGATAACCACGTACCACCGCCAAAGGTTTGTACACGCATCGGACTATGTGCAACCAAATTAGCATCTTGCTGGAACATAAATAACTCTGGCAATTTAGTTCCCGCAGGTAAATCGTAAACTGTTGGGTTAACGGTAGATTCTTGTAATAGCAATACAATGTCAGGCTTTTCGGTTTGCGCGTTATTCGCAAGAGAAATATTCGCGGCTTTTTGTTCGAAATAGCTGGAATCACCAACAAAATGCGGTGATTTATATTTTGCATTCTGCGCAGACATGACCAAGTTAGTGACTGTACCACGCCCTTTAGGTAAGGTTTGTGACCATTTATCGAAGTAATGCGTACTTGCCCAATCTGCCCCGAAATACCCTACAACGATCATGAGCACACTTACCACGCGGGATATCCATCGCTTGCAGGGTGTGGACAAACGCCAGCTGATCACACCGTTGATGATAAGCAGAATAAATAACCCAAGTACCGCCACACCCGCCAACCAATAGTGACCTAATGTCCCTAAGTTAGAGGTATCTGTCATCAAATTAATGTCCGTGAAGAAAAGTTGCTCTTTGTAATAGTGCACTTTCAACTGATTAAACATTTTGATGATAATAAACAGGGTGCTTGTAATAATTGCAGAGAAAAGCCAGCGAGCTGTTAGCGTAAATAGGACACCAAAAATGACAGCATAGACACAAATGGAAATCAGACCTGGGTAGATAACGCCGCTTTTTTCAAAGACTAAAAATAGCGAGCCAATAAAAATCAGCGCCAGATAAATACTCGCAATCAGTTTTTTATTCATTTGATTTCCACAATTCAAAAAATATCAGGGTTAATAAAACAGCCAACATTATAACGACGATAACACGACAATTTATTCAACGAAAATGCCTTTGTCTCGTAAATAGTGCCCATCCTCTTTACGTCGAGTGAAACCACTCTTGTCAAAAAACTCTAAAATTTGGATGGCGAGCTTACGCCCAATACCGAGCTCATTACGAAAATCAGCGGCAAAAATCACCTCATGCTCAGTACAATAGCGCAAAATAATCTGCGCAAATTGACGAATTTGTTCACTGCTATAGTATCTGTCTCTCACAATCGCAATGATGAGTCCCATTTGCGCTGCTTTTTTCAAAACGCGGCGAATCGTGTCTTCATCATGACCTGTTTCTGCTGCAATATCGCGAACCCAACGTGCTTCAGGATGAGAAAATAGCCCTTCCACCTGTCGCCAAATCTCTTGTTGTTTCGCATCAAACACTAACCCATGTTGCGGCATATGCAGCCAACCACGAGTCTGTTTTATGGTTCCCTCGGCAATCAAATCGTTAATCAGTTTGAAGACCAAGTTTTCTTCCATCGTGGGTAATGCCATGCGTTTTAAACGCGCTTTACCAACGCCAATCTGATCGCTATGAACTTCATTAAAGTTTTCAAGGGATTGGATAAGCTTATCTTTGGCAACCTGCGCTTTAAACTCAGACAGCACCACATCCCCGACACGCACAATCGCCACTTGTTCCAGTAGCGAATTTAATGCGAATTGAGTCAGCTGACGCGCCCAACCGTAGTTGTTTAAGTTTAGCTCACCGCTGGGTAACTGTAAGTTCAGCTGTGTAAGCTCATCATTCGTTGTACACAGGCGGGATAACCAATCAAGAAATTCAGGCTGTCTTTTACCACGACGCGGAGAGACTAAGCGGATAACTCGAGCGCCCGCCAGCGTTTGTCGTGCACTGATATCACGGATAATTAAGCGATCGTTATCCACCAGCCACAGCGGTGTATCTAGAATCAACTCAGCCAACATCGGCGTTTCGCCCGCTTCTGTGAGCAAAGAGACTCGCCCTGTGATATGGCTAGCACCATGATAAAGGTGTACTGGCTGCCAATGCTTGATTGGAGCATCACACGCAAGCTCCACAATCACACGAGATGCAATAAAAGCAGGCTGTTCTGCAAGTAGCCAATCACCGCGGGTGATCGACTCTTTATCGATATTCCCGGTTAAGTTAAGTGCAACACGGTCTCCTGCTTGCGCAAATTCGGCCATTTGGTTTTGGCGATGGATCCCACGAATACGCACTGGGGTATCTGCCCCCGTGACCCATAAAGACTCACCTACACTCACTTTACCTGCCAGCGCCGTTCCCGTTACCACAATCCCCGCGCCTTTCACATGGAAAATACGGTCAATCGCTAAACGAAAACGTCGTTGCAAATCGATATCAGCATCTTGTTGTTGATGCAGCTGTTGTAGGTATTGGCGCAGTTCATCAATACCTAATCCTGTACTGGCTGACGTGATAAAGAGGGGAGCATTTAACCAACCTTGGCGGCGCAGCTCTGATTGAACTTGCTGAGTGACTTCATCCACGCGATGCGCATCAACACGATCGGCTTTAGTTAAAACAACCGTAATAGCTTGGCAACCCGCAAGACGTAAAATAGCGAGATGCTCAAGGGTTTGAGCCATCACCCCATCATCACAGGCGACCACTAACAGTGCGTGGTTAATACCACCAATACCCGCCAGCATGTTAGCGAGGAATTTTTCATGCCCAGGAACGTCAATAAAACCGATTGAACCCCCATCTGACTGAGGCCAATAAGCATAGCCAAGATCAATGGTCATTCCCCGTTTTTTTTCTTCCGGCAAATGCGCCGTATTAACGCCTGTCAGCGCTTGAATTAAGGATGTTTTACCATGGTCAACATGACCCGCAGTCGCAAAAATCATGACAATAAAGCCTGTACTAATCCGTGTTCATCATCAAGACAGCGTAGGTCTAACCATAATTTGCCATCTTTTAAACGACCAATCACGGGTTGAGGTAATTGACGCCAATCGCTAGCAAGACGTTCTAAGCCACCGCCTTTCCCATCAAGGGGAGCAAACGTAATGGCGTAGCTCGGTAATCGGTCTACGGGCAGTGAACCACTACCAATCTGCGACAAACACGGTTCCGCTTCCACGAAAAAACGGTCGCCATAATACGCTTGTAGCTTCACTAAAATATTGTCGGCACTCTGTTTGATAGTATCTTGAGAACGCGTTAACCAGCGCAATGTTGGAAGTTCAGCAGTTAATTTTTCCGGAGTCAAATAGAGCTTCAGAGTCGCTTCTAATGCTGCCAGTACCATTTTATCCACGCGAAGTGCGCGTTTTAATGGGTGTTTTTGAATGGCATCAATCCATTTTTTCTTACCAAGAATGATCCCCGCCTGAGGACCTCCTAGTAGTTTGTCTCCAGAGATGGAAACCAAATCAATGCCTTGAGATAAATACGCTTGGGGCATTGGCTCGGCAGGCAGCCCATAGGCAGTCATATCAATCATGGAACCACTGCCTAAATCAATCGCTGTCGGTAATTGGTATTTTTGCCCTAATTCCGCCAGCGCTTCCCCTTCGACTTCCGCAGTAAAACCTTCAATACTGTAGTTACTGGTATGCACTTTCATTAATAACCCAGTTTGGTCATTAATCGCATTTTCATAATCCCGTAAATGCGTTCGGTTAGTCGTACCGACCTCGACTAACTTGCATCCCGCTTGAGCCATCACATCAGGGACACGGAATGCGCCCCCAATTTCCACCAGCTCACCACGGGAAACAATGACCTCACGCTGCGGGGCAACCGTCGCTAATAACAGTAAAACAGCCGCCGCATTGTTGTTCACAATACAGGCATCTTCAGCACCAGTAAGTTGACACAGTAAGTCAGCAAGAGCACGGTCACGATGCCCGCGCATTGCGCCATCGAGAGAGTATTCTAAGGTAACGGGTGAACTCATGACTTGCGAAACCGCATGAATCGCAGCATTGGACATAACTGCACGCCCTAAATTGGTGTGCAACACTGTCCCCGTCAAATTGTAGACGTTTCTTAATGCGCTTTGTTGCAGCCTATCATGGCGAACAGACAGCTCTGCTAACCAATCCTGGTGCCAATCTGGTAAACACCCTTCCTGCGCAATAGACGTTCGAGCTTGTTCCTGCATTTCTCGTAAACATTCGGTTACCCAATGCAAACCCGATTTTTCCACCAACATTTGCGCTTCATCGAATTGCAAAAGCTTGTCGATGGCTGGCAGTTGACGATATAGCGCGGCATTTGATTCAGCCATAGTCACTCTTCTCTTACTGTGCTGCTAACGGTTATTTTTCGCCGGGGAATAAGAATGGGTTAATGCTGCTACGGGCAAAACCTTCTTCTTCCATACGTGCATCTAAAATGATCGAGGCTAAATCATCTGCCACGGCTTCCACTTTCGCTTCTTTTTCTTGATATAGCACTTTCAAGTAACTGCCGCAGTCACCACAGCTTTCTGCCTTCACTGCTGCATTTTCATCATCGAGTGACCAGTAGTTCAGATCGCGAGTTTGTTCGCAGTTACTGCATTTCACACGGACCATGTGCCACTCTGTTTCACACAACGTGCAGTGCAGATAACGTAAGCCTTGAGTTGTACCAATTTGAACAATGCTCGATACTGGCATGCTGTTGCATACAGGGCAAAAATGACGATGGTCGCCATGTTCAGCTCGCGCTTTACCTGGAATATTTGCTGCCATCTGCGCCCAATACACAGACAATGCCGCCCAGATAAACATCGATTTATCCGCAGGGACTTTTTCGAACTGTTCGTTTAATAACGCAGTTGCCATCTCTTCGAGTTCAGCTTCAGATGCTTTTTCTAAGTTTTCAAGGGCAGTACGTACAGAATCCGGTACGATCGGCATCAATTCAGCAATGATTGAAGTCAGTAATTTGTGCCAATGTGCCGTGCGAGGGAACGTTTTTGCATCTAATGGTGGCGTATTTGTTGCCGTTGCACGAGCCAAAACCGCTTCCATGTCCATCTCTAATGGATTGTCATGTTGAGCATTATTTTGCGCTGTTGCCACTTCAGCGGCGAAGTTCAGATAATCTGCAAAAGGATGCTCACCAATGCCTAATTCTTTCAATCTTTCAGCACGACGTTGGTAAAGGTTTTTTAAATTCGGGAATAAAACAGGCGGAATAAAACCGATGCCTTTCTCTTTTAATCTTTCTTGACCTAATTCTTCTTTCGGGACGATACGAATACCCATTGCTCTCTCTCTTTTATATTTTTTATAACAACTTACTCCGAGAAATTGCCTATTCGCATTTCCCCGCAAGCCTCTAAGAAAATATTCGATTAACCAGCAAGTCTTGCCGTTGTACCCGTCAGGATAAAACAAAAGTCACTGATAGGCTACTCTAGCCCTCGAATATTCACCGTCATTAACCCTTATTTATATGAGGGAATAACAAATTCATATTAGGGTGTTTTTATTTGATATAAATACCGTTATTTCCATGATGTTGATTAGATTGCCGCATATAATGGTATACACTTTCTCCGCACATAAGGTGACAATATGACGTCATTATTTAACTTCGAAGCGAAGTCTCACACACCTTTCTTTTTATTGCTTGCCTTTATTGGCGGATTTGTCGATGCCTGTTCATTTGTCATATTTGAAGTTTTTACCGGTCATCTGACGGGAAATAGCATTCTAAGTATGATTTACCTCGCCAAAATGAATATTGGTATGCTACTCCTCTCTGCAATCTCCATATTAGGATTTTTTGCAGGAACATTTTTGGGTTCGTGGGTTAGGCTCAAGCATAGCGCAATTGTGTTATACCGCTTTGTCCTAGGTCTGGTATTTATAATTTTTAGCAGTGTTTTTATTGTTTACTTTTTCATTCAGCCACTATATTCCCCAGACTTAGCCATTTTACTCATTAGCTTATCAATGGGGATTCAGAATGGTTACTTTAATAAGGCGGGAACTGTCGGGATCCATTCAACCTATGTGACGGGTATGACTACATCCTGCATTAATGCCTTTTTGAAAAACGTCTCCGGTGACAGTAGCAAAAAAGTCTTACTGTTTGCGGTACTCTCGTTTATTGCGGGTGGCTTAGCCGGCGGGGTGTTATCCGTTCATTACCAGTACGTCGGATTCTCTGTGGTATTACTTCTCTTGGGATGTACACTAATTTATAGCTTTACAATCCGTGATTAACTAACCCTTTTTCACTATAAAAAAAGCCCACAACTCTGTTGTGGGCTTAATAGGGAGAGATAAAACCCTTAGTTTTTCTCTTGCTGCTCTTTCTGCTGTTTCTCTTTAGCAACCAGCTCACGATACCAACGCGGGTGGTGCTTTCTCGCCCAACCACGTGTTACCCAACCTTCAACCATCGCACGTACTGAGCCTTTGACCCAGATTGCTGCATAAGCGTGAACGATAATCATCAGGATCAAGCCAATAGCTGACAGCGAGTGAATAATAATCGCTGCGCGATACACTGGAATTGGGAAGTAATCCGCAAAGAATGGACGCCACATAATCACGCCACTCACAACCAGTGCCAACAAGCAGATAGTGACGACCCAATACACCCCTTTTTGACCAAGGTTGTATTGTCCTACATCACCAGCTTCTTCGTTTTTCAGGACTTTACCGATATTTTTCGCCCACTTGATATCATCTTTATTGATGAAGTTATGGTGAAAATAACGGAAGAACATAAACACGAACAGCAGGAACATCGCCGTACCCACGAATGGATGCAAAATTCGAGACAGCTGTGGAGTACCTAAAATGTTCATAAACCAGTTCAAGGATGGGAAGAAAAAGCCCAACCCGCTGATGGCAGTGAACAGAAAGCAAATCACAACCGCCCAGTGATTGATCCTTTCAATCGGTTTGTGGCGAATAATTTTGTCGTTATCATCTGGCATCATTTCTGATCCTCCCCTTCTTTTGATTTCGAAGTGTCAGATGACATTGCATCATGCAAATCTTCTAGAGCCTCTTCTTCATCTTTCTTGGAGACGCGGTTTGGACCAATTCCCACATAGTGGAAAATCGCCGCCGCAAATGTTGCAGCAAAACCTACCGCTGCCATCGGTTTCCAGATACCTTTCCAGAAGGTGACTGTTGGACTGATGGTCGGATTTTCAGGTAACCCATGATACAACTGCGGCTTATCCGCGTGATGCAATACGTACATAACGTGCGTACCACCCACACCTTGCGGATCGTATAAACCTGCATTTGCATAACCACGCGTTTTCAGCTCTTCAACACGCTCACCAGCCATGCCAATCATATCTTCCTTCGAACCAAAGTGAATGGCTCCTGTTGGACATGTTTTCACACACGCTGGCTCTTGACCGACTTCAACACGGTCAACACACAGCGTACATTTGTAAGCACGGTTGTCTTCCTTGTTGATGCGTGGCACGTTGAACGGGCAACCCGCGATACAGTAACCACAACCGATACAGTGTTCAGATTGGAAATCCACGATACCGTTTTTGTACTGGACGATAGCGCCTTCTGATGGACATGCCTTCAGACAGCCCGGGTCAGCACAGTGCATACAGCCATCTTTACGGATCAGCCACTCAAATTTATCGTTCTCTTCAACTTCAGAGAAGCGCATAACCGTCCATGACTTCGCGGTTAAATCCGTTGGGTTGTCATACACCCCAACGTTAGCCCCGATTTTGTCACGGATATCGTTCCATTCGGAACACGCAACCTGACACGCTTTACAGCCGATACAGGTTGTGACGTCAATCAGCTTTGCAACTTCTTCCTTATAGTCCCGCACCTGAGGTGCGGGAGTCAGGGAATTGGTGGCAGAGCGACGAATAATGTCCTGTGATTGCATTGACATAATTTATCTCCTTACACCTTTTCCACATTGACAAGGAATGATTTAAATTCCGGCGTCTGAGTATTCGCATCACCAACATAAGGTGTCAGCGTATTCGCAAGAAAGCCTTTCACCGCTAAACCTTCAAAGCCCCAGTGAATTGGAATACCGATGGTATCGATGTCTTTTCCATCCACCTGTAGGGTTTTAATTCGTTTGGTGACAACCGCTTTCGCTTTGATGTAACCCCGCTTAGAACTCACCTTAACCGTATCACCTTGCTCGATGCCTTTCTCTTTCGCTAAACGTTCACCAATTTCAATGAACTGTTGAGGTTGGATAATGGCATTTAACAACGCATGCTTAGTCCAATAGTGGAAGTGTTCAGTTAAGCGGTAAGTCGTGCCCACATATGGGAACTCTGTCGCTTTACCCATCTGTGCCCAGTCGTCTTTAAACACACGAGCAGCAGGGTTTGAAACCACATTTGGATGCAGTGGGTTAGTATCTAACGGCGTTTCGATTGGTTCGTAGTGCTCAGGGAACGGACCTTCTGCCATTTTATCCAGCGCAAATAAACGACCCATACCTTCTGGCTGCATGATAAATGGACCTACACCACTTCCTGGTGCCGCAGTGCTGTAGTCAGGAATATCCATACCTACCCACTTGCTACCATTCCACTCAAGGATTTGACGCTTAGGATCCCACGGTTTACCCATTGGGTCAGCGGATGCACGGTTATAAATAACGCGGCGGTTCAGTGGCCATGCCCATGCCCAACCTAATGTATTACCCAGACCCGTTGGGTCGGAGTTATCACGGTTAGCCATTTGGTTACCTTTCGGCGTCCAGCTACCAGAGAAGATCCAGCAACCACTGGCTGTAGTACCGTCATCACGTAATTGAGCAAACGAGCTAAGCAGTTCGCCTTTTTTCACAATCACATTGCCATCAGCATCTTTCAGGTCTTCTAACGCATAGCCGTTACTTTCTTGAGCCACTTCTTCCGGCGTTGGGTTATCGCGGTCAAGGTAGTCCCACGTCATGCTCAGAACCTGCTCAGGTGCCGCGCCGCCTTCAGCTGCGTACATTTGGCGTAGACGATGATAAATACCCGACAGGATTTCGCCATCACTGATAGCTTCACCTGGGGCGTCCGCACCTTTCCAGTGCCACTGTAACCAACGCGCGGAGTTTACAATCGAACCGTTCTCTTCAGCGAAGCAGCAAGATGGCAGACGGAACACGGTTGTTTGAATTTCTTCCGGTTTCACATCGTTCATTTCGCCGTGGTTTTGCCAGAAGTTTGCAGTTTCTGTATTCAGCGGATCGATAGTCACTAAGAATTTCAGCTTAGAAAGTGATTTCGAGACTTTGTTCTTATTCGGGAATGAGGCTAATGGGTTAAAGCCTTGGCAGATATAGCCATTCACTTCACCTTTATCCATCATGTCGAAATAACGTAAAACATCGTATCCCTGATCCCACTTAGGTAACAGGTCGAAGCCCCAGTCATTCTCTTTCTGCGCTTTATCACCATAGAAAGTCTTCATTAAGCTAACGAAGAATTTAGGGTAGTTACCCCAATAGTTCACTTGCCCAGCAACGGTTGCTTTCGGCGTGTTCGCTGCTAAATAGCTTTCTAAGGTCGTTTGTTTTTCTGATGGTAACGTCAGGTAGCCCGGTAAGCTCTGTGATAACAGACCTAAGTCAGTCAGACCTTGGATGTTTGAGTGTCCACGCAATGCGTTAACACCACCACCTAACATACCCATGTTACCCAGCAGTAACTGGATCATCGCCATGGTACGAATATTTTGCGCACCGATGGTGTGTTGGGTCCAACCCAGCGCGTATAAGAAGGACGCTGTTTTGTCTTTCGCGCTCGTTTCTGCAATGTATTCGCAGACTTGTAAGAAGTCTTTGATTGGCGTACCACAGATGTTGTTAACCACTTCTGGGGTATAACGGCTAACGTGTTCTTTCAGTAAGTTCAGAACACAACGCGGGTTTTTCAGAGTTGGATCGCGCAGCGCTAAGCCGTTCTCATCCATCTCATAGTTCCACGTCGTTTTATCGTATTGACGTTTTTCAGCGTCATAGCCTGTGAACAGACCGTCATCAAAACCGAAATCTTCACGGATAACTAAGCTAGCGTTAGTGTACGCCTCAACATATTCACGTTGAATTTTTTCGTTATCCAGCAAGTATTTAATAACACCTGACAGGAAGGCAATATCAGTACCTGAACGAATAGGCGTGTAAAAATCCGCCACAGCCGCAGTACGGGTAAAGCGAGGATCGATTACGATTAATTTGGCTTTGTTATGGATTTTTGCTTCCATCGCCCAGCGGAAACCAACTGGATGCGCTTCTGCCGCATTACCACCCATAACAACGACTAGGTTTGCGTTTTTAATATCAACCCAGTGGTTGGTCATCGCACCGCGACCAAATGTTGGAGCAAGACTTGCTACCGTTGGTCCGTGTCAGACACGCGCTTGGTTATCCACGGCAAGCATGCCGAGGGCGCGACTAAATTTTTGGGTGACAAAACCTGTTTCGTTACTTGCCGCTGATGCACACAGCATACCGGTGGTTAACCAACGGTTGACCGTCACACCATCTTTATTCTGTTTAACGAAGTTTGCATCACGGTCTTCTTTCATTAACTTGGCGATGCGGTCAAACGCGTCGTCCCAAGTGATGCGTTTCCACTCGTTAGTGCCTGGTTCGCGAACTTCTGGATATTTGAGTCGACTTTCACTGTGGATAAAGTCGATTAATCCTGCACCTTTAGGACAAAGTGCACCACGGTTTACCGGATGATCCGGGTCCCCTTCGATATGAAAAATGCTTTCTTTCGCATTTTTCGCGCCATCACCGAGGCTGTACATTAACAGCCCACAGCCGACAGAACAGTAGGTACAGGTATTTCGAGTCTCTTTAGCACGCAATAATTTATACTGGCGTGTAGAGGCTAATGCAGTTGCTGGAGCAAAACCCAGCGCCGCTGCCGTTGTACCTGCCATACCGCCAGCGCAGATCTTAAAGAACTGCCTTCTGCTGACTTGCATGGGGGATCTCCTCATATACATTGCTCATGTTTACCTAACTTCATCACCAAGTTTGAGGTAAACTGTTCTTATTCAACGTCTTCCTTACGTATTCAGGTTCATTGCCTGATAAATGGTGTAAATTCTTTTTACCCATATCGAATATTATGTATCATTAGTGATAGGAATTCATCTAATGTATGAAACAAATACTACAAATAACTCTAGATTATCTAAAATGATCGGTGTTCACCCTACAACTGTGCAACAAAAAAATAACCTCGGTTCACTGGTTAATGATTTCGTTGCAGAAGAAATCCCTATCGCGCTCGTCTATAACGGTATATCCCATGTGGTAATGATGGCGACACCAAAAGATCTGGATGATTTTGCTGTCGGGTTTTCATTATCAGAAGGGATTATACAATCCCGTGATGAAATTCGCGGAATTGATATTGTTCAAGGCTGTCATCGAGGTATTGAGGTGCATATCGAGCTATCGAGCCGCCGCTTTATGGCGCTCAAAGAGCGTCGACGTAATCTTACAGGGCGAACTGGTTGTGGTATTTGTGGCACAGAACAACTCGACGAGATTTTCAAACCTCTCACTCCGCTGCCATTCACTCAAACATTTTCCTTATCTTACCTCGATAATGCCCTGCAAGAATTGAAGACAGTTCAAGAAATTGGTGCATTAACCGGTTGTACTCATGCTGCTGCTTGGATTTCTCCTGAAGGCCATCTCGTTGGAGGATGCGAAGATGTGGGTCGCCATGTGGCGTTGGATAAGCTACTGGGAATGAAAAGCCGCTCTGACTGGCAGCAAGGCGCTATTTTGGTGTCTAGCCGTGCAAGTTATGAGATGGTACAAAAAGCCGCAAGCTGTGGTGCGGAAATTCTGTTTGCGGTTTCTGCGGCAACGTCATTGGCGATTGAAGTCGCCGAGAAGGCCAATTTAACGCTAGTGGGTTTTTGCCGCCAAGGTAAAGCGACGGTGTTTACCCATCCGAGCCGGGTGAGGGATTGAATCCAAACGTGAAACTATAAAGAAATTAAAAAGATAGTTTCACTTTTTCGCACCCATAAATGCACTGTTCGATGGTGTTTCTCTTATGCAGAAACCAACGACACTTTCACTAAAATATTTTTACTTGCCTCTCCATCCCATGAGCGTGCCTGTAATGGAATAATTCCTTCATAAACCTCCTGTTTTAATTCTAGATATGGATTATCTTCAGGGAGGTACTCTAATATAAGCTTGGCGTATTTATTCGACGATGCGCTCGTTTTTGCCGTATTCATTGAAGCTGAGGAGCCGTCCGTTTCACGCCATCCTCGAAGATTCACGAATATCTCGTCACCCGATTCGGTCTTTAATAATGCCCTGACTTTAGAATATGCAGTTTCATACAAAACCAAGAATGTGGGGCCTTCATGACGATATAACGCAACAAATCCATGGTCATCACGCTCTTTTATCTGATAATCAACACAATTTTTTTGATCGTGATTAACACTTAAGTTTAAAACGTCCGCGCTCTCTATTTCAAAAGGTGCATCGTAAGGGTCATAGTTATCAAAAATAACGCGAGTAACGTGATTTTTGATATTCTTCGTACCATTTAATATTTTAAATACAATCCAAGATTTTATTACGCCATTTTCTTTAAGATCAATATCAAATATTTTCAAAGTAACGTCACCAGTCACTTTTTTATCCTCAAGATGAGTTTGATATTCCCCACTGACTAAGCTGGCTTTAAAGGTAATTGGAAATATTTTCTGTGTGATTAAATTAATAGCTCCAACAGTTAATAAAGAGTAATTTTCTTCATTCTTTATTTTAACGGTATCAAAAAACTCAATATAACTATCAGAACCTAATGATATTGGAATTGTTTTTTCAGAGGCGTTAATTGGCGTTAATTCTAAATTAGTTGATAATACATTACCTAATCCAATTACCGGTATATTACTATTTTCAATTAAACTGCCTATTTCTGCATTCAAGTTTTGAGCTGAAACTCCCACATTGACATTACTTCCCCCCCAATGCAGTCCGACAACTTCATGTGTTTCTCGTGAAATAACCGGAGAACCAGATGAGCCACCTTGAGAGTCTGCATTGTAGGTTATTTTTTTCCCATCATTAATGACGGTTAATATTTCAGCATATTCGCCATCTTTGATATCGCCAATATGCATTGGTCGTAATCCACCGTCACCATATTGAGGTATATAAATTTTATCCCCTTCTACAGGGTTATTTTGACTTAATGCTAACCCACCAAACAGTGCTTTTACATTGGAATAAACATAGTCAAAACTATCCAGTGTAAACAGTGCATAATCATAATCACCAATGCTAACACCATGTTTTAATACTTTTCCCGGCTTTAAGCGCACAGGCTCAGTCGCTGGGGATGTCGAATCACAAGATTCATTAAACCAGTTAAACCAAATTTCACCATTCTCTAAATCTGGGTCGCTTTCGACAACATGGTTGTTCGTCAGTAGATGGTTTTTATTCCCGATAAGTGAACAAGATGCTCGACCGCCAACTTTCGCTGCCGCACACGACAGCCCATGCGCCGCAATTTGAGTCCCTTCATAACAAATATAGGGTTTTCGCTCATCTTCGCCAATAATGACCTTTGGATTACTATCATGTAAAACATGACTTAACGTCAATGAATAGTCATGACCTAAATAAGATGCTTTAGGTAAAATAACACGAATATTTACCGATTGACCTGGAATAAAAATAGCTGGCTCATCAACATTATGGAAAAATTCTCTCTGTAATATATTTTCACCATATTCAAACTCCACAAATGCGTTGGATGGTAAATTTATATTTGAAAAAATAAGATTTAAAAATGATGAATTCTCTCGTTCAACATAGAGTGCATGAACTCGACTTTTATTATTTTCTTTAATAATACTAATATTAACTCTTTCATTAGAAATATAATCTTGATATGTATCCACTTTAAATCCTTTCTATTTTAGAATCGAATAAAAACTGTTTTATCTGTAAAGATCGTTTTTATTATATTTAAAATCGATTACGTTAAAGAGCATAAAAATTAGTATTAGTTTTTATAATTTAATTGCGATGAGAAATATTAAAAAGAATAAATTTTCAATAGTAGGCAGGATTTTCTGTATTCTATGAAGAGATAACCACCATTTTCCCAACTCTGGGAAAATGGTTTTTGTTTTTATTTCACTTAATCACTTACCAATACAGAAACTCGAGAAAATACGCCCTAACAAATCATCAGAGGTAAATTCACCCGTAATTTCGCTCAGTTCTTGCTGAGCTAAGCGTAATTCTTCAGCCAGCAGCTCACCGGAGCGAGCATTCACTAACTGGTCATAGCCTTGAGCTAAATGGGTTGCCGCATTATTCAACGCTTGCAAGTGGCGACGACGAGCAAGGAACCCACCTTCTGTATTGCTATTGAAGCCCATGGTCTCTTTGAGGTGATCACGCAGCAAATCAATGCCTTTTTCTTCACGGGCAGATAAGCGGATCAATGGGTAACGAGCATCGGCGACAAACTCCACTGACTCGCCTGTTTTATCGGCTTTATTACGAATGACCGTAACAGGCAACGTTTCTGGCAAGCGAGCCATAAATTCTGGCCAAATTTCTTGTGGCTCAGTCGCGTCCGTGGTGGTGCTGTCCACCATAAATAATACGCGGTCAGCTTGCTCAATCTCTTTCCAAGCGCGTTCAATACCGATACGCTCTACTTCGTCGCTAGCCTCACGCAAGCCCGCGGTATCAATAATATGCAGAGGCATACCATCAATATGAATATGTTCGCGCAGTACATCACGCGTGGTGCCTGCAATATCCGTCACGATGGCCGCTTCGCGACCCGCTAATGCATTCAATAAGCTAGATTTCCCGGCATTTGGACGCCCTGCAATCACCACTTTCATGCCTTCACGTAACAGGCTACCTTGACGGGCTTGAGAACGAACTTGGTCTAAATCCGCCACAACTTCATTCAATTTGGCTTCAATTTTACCGTCAGATAGGAAATCAATTTCTTCATCAGGAAAGTCAATCGCAGCTTCCACATAGATGCGCAAGTGAGTGAGTGCTTCCACTAGCTGATGAATATGGGATGAAAAAGCACCTTGCAAAGAGTTCATTGCGGAACGCGCCGCTTGTTCTGAACTCGCATCAATCAGGTCGGCAATTGCTTCAGCTTGCGCCAAATCGAGTTTGTCATTTAAAAATGCACGCTCAGAAAATTCCCCCGGATTGGCAATACGGATATTGGCAATCGTCAGAATTCGTCTGAGTAATAAATCGAGGATAACAGGACCGCCATGCCCTTGTAGTTCAAGGACATCTTCCCCGGTAAAAGAGTTAGGTCCCGGGAAATAAATCGCAATCCCTTGGTCAAGAACAGAGCCATCAGCATCACGAAATGGCAGATAATCGGCATAACGCGGCTTTGGCAATTTTCCGAGCACTGTTTCAGCAACCAAAGCTGCCTGTGGACCGGATACACGTAAAATTCCAACCCCACCACGACCGGGTGCGGTTGCCTGTGCGACGATAGTATCGTTGATTTGCATGATGTTTCTCTGTCTATGACTAAAAAAATTGAGGCGACCCTAAATGGATCGCCTCAATGTTACTATAGAATCTGGCTTTGTGAAGCCCTCTAAACTCGATAAGAATTTAGATTATTTCTTCTCTTTCTTATCACGGCTATGTAAGCCACGTTTTTCCAGACCACGATAAATAACTTGCTGCTGGATAATAGTGACTAAGTTGCTCACGATATAGTACAGA
Organism: Providencia sp. PROV208; assembly: GCF_028479465.1. Taxonomy (NCBI): domain Bacteria; kingdom Pseudomonadati; phylum Pseudomonadota; class Gammaproteobacteria; order Enterobacterales; family Morganellaceae; genus Providencia; species Providencia sp. PROV208. The sequence goes on from NZ_JAMPNS010000020.1 coordinate 17,593, forward strand.
ACCAGACCGGATGGGAACCATAAGAAGAACACGGTAAACACGACTGGCATGTACATCATGATCTTCTGCTGCATTGGGTCAGTCACAGTTGTTGGTGACATCTTCTGAATCACGAACATCGTCACACCCATCAGAACTGGCAGGATGTAGTACGGGTCTTGTGCAGACAAGTCTTGAATCCAACCAAAGAACGGTGCATGGCGTAGTTCAACAGAACCCATCAACATGTAGTACAACGCAAGGAAGATTGGCATTTGAATCAGCAACGGTAAACAACCACCCAGTGGGTTTACTTTTTCTGATTTGTACAGCGCCATCATTTCTTGGCTCATACGTTGTTTATCGTCACCAATACGCTCACGCATTGCAGCCAGTTTTGGTTGCAGTAAACGCATTTTCGCCATTGAGGTGTACTGCGCTTTGGTCAGCGGGTACATGATACCACGGACGATAAAGGTGATAACGATGATGGCAATACCCCAGTTACCGACGAAACCGTGAATGAATTTCAACAGTTTGAACAGCGGTTGAGAGATAAACCATAACCAACCATAATCTACGGTTAAGTCTAAATGAGGAGCAACTTCCGCCATTTCTGACTGAATTTCAGGACCAATCCACAGTGTAGAAGAGTAGGTCGCAGCACCATTTGATGCGATGGTCAGAGGTTCACTCTTATAACCAACGATGGCTGATTTCTTATCGAGATCAATGGTGTAGAAAGTGCTTTGCTCAGAAGAAGCTGGGATCCACGCAGTTGCAAAGTATTGTTGCAGCATGGCGACCCAACCACCTTTGGTTGTCAGGCTTAAGTTTTTATCTTCGATGTCACTGAAACTATATTTTTTATAGTTATTTTCATCAGAAGAGTAAGCTGCACCACGGTAGGTATGCAGAGCAAAGTTGCTGCTGCCAGTGTCACGTTGTTCAGGTAAAGCGATGGTTTGCTTTAATTGACCGAAGAACGCAAGCGTTAAAGGCTGCGCAGTTGGGTTTTGAATGTTGTATTCAACATCAACAGTGTATTTGCCACGCTTCAGAATGTACGTCTTCTGATAAACCACACCGTTATTATCGGTGAAGGACATCGGGATACGTAATTCGTCTTGACCATCTTTTAACTCAAAGCTTGCTGCATCTGAAGTATAAAGAGGGCGTTGACCATTGTTATTCGCTGGGTTGTCTGGACCATGAGGACCGATCAGACCACTTTGTGCCTGATAAACAAAACCTGGTGTGGTTTCCAATAAACGGAATGGGTTTGGTGAATTCAGGGTTGCTGGATAGGCTAACAGATCAGCCTCATCGATATCACCACCACGAGTATTGATACGAATATCAAGTACATCGGTTTTAACGGCAATAAGCTTACCTTGTTCACTACCTGTGACCGCTTGACCATCATTGCTTGCACTGCTCGGCATGTCCGTCTTTTGCTGCGAAACTTGAACAGCCTTGGTTTCCTGAGCAACTTTATCGCTCTCCCAAGCCTGCCAAACTAAGAACGACACGAACAACAAAGCGATGAGTAGAAGATTGCGTTGGGAATCCATCGTTATAATTCTCTATTATCATCAGTTTTTCTAGGTGGGACAGGATCATCTCCACCAGCGTGTAAAGGGTGGCATTTTAATACGCGTTTGGCAGTTAACCAACTACCTTTTAGCATACCAAACCTGCGCAATGCCTCAATTCCGTAATTAGAGCATGTGGGATTGAAACGACAACGAGGTCCTAACAACGGACTAATAGCCAGTTGGTAACCTCTGATCAGCATGATCAGGACTTTTGAGCCAAGCGACGGTGACGACGCCATAACTTATCCAATGATTCCGTAATCTGTTGATTGTCGAGATCGGCTACCCCTCTGCGAACCAGAACCACAAAGTCCATTGAAGGCAACTCATGTTGATGCAAACGAAAATATTCACGGGCTAATCGCTTGATACGATTACGCTCATGAGCACGTTTAACATTTTTTTTGGCGATGGTAAGACCGATGCGGGGATGCCCCAGCTCGTTAAGGCGACCAAGGATTGTTATCTCTGGGGAACTCGCCCTCTGCGGCTGCTTGAAGACATTGTCGAAATGCCTGGGAGTTAACAAACGTAACTCCCGGGTAAAAGCGAGCGTAACCACTATAGAGGGCTAGCTTTATTACTTAGATGAAACGGTCAGACGAGCGCGGCCTTTAGCACGACGGCGAGCCAGAACCTGACGACCATTTTTAGTGGCCATACGAGCACGGAAACCGTGTGAACGGTTGCGCTTCAGTACGGACGGTTGAAAAGTGCGTTTCATAACGATTTCTACCTAACTTTAAAATTTATTACTGATTCAGTAAACGCGTTGGCAACCAGTGGAAACTGATTTACACCTGTGCCTCTATCGCAACAATATAGAAAGAGGCAGGATTGTAATAAAACATAGGGGGTCACGTCAATAAAATGACGTAATCAAACCACTTTTTATTTAAACCTGGCTGACCGGTTTGCCGATATGTGCCGTGACAAGCTGCGTATGGAACTCAATTTATACTGTCTTTTAAGCAAGTCTCACGATGTAACCACCAATTAACTCAAGCGTTTATTGACGTTACCCATAAAACCCATCTGCTTAAATTCGTCATAAAAAGTGACATTCGCAGTGTACACAGGGAGGAAGATTATACGGACTCCTCCCTAAAGCGCAAGGATCTTAGCGGGATCCGAAAATATTTTTTGATCTTGAGGGATAATTTCTATATATAGGCTAAAGTTATCCCCAGACATGTGGAAAATTTGTCGTTGCCCGCGATCATCCAGCAAAATTCTCCCCTATCAAAGCCGCCTTATCACATTTGCCTGTGGATAAAAAGCATAAAAACTGTGTAAAAGAATGGAGATCTTAGGTGAATTTTGCGGTATGATCGCAGGTCTATTTCTGATCAGAGGATCAGGAATATGTTGTGGATAGATATGGTGAGTAAAAGTTAGTCAAACACCTTCTCTGGCCCCCTATTCTCTTAGTGACCACGAAAAGTGACTAATGGAATAGTTACCAGTAAAAAATTCTTAACGAAATCCGTAATTCTTGTTTCATTGACCTTGTTAGGGGAGTCCAACGTGTCACTTTCGCTTTGGCAGCAATGTCTTGCCCGATTGCAGGATGAACTACCTGCCACAGAATTCAGTATGTGGATACGCCCTCTTCAAGCTGAATTAAACGATAATACACTGGCACTTTATGCCCCGAATCGTTTCGTCCTTGATTGGGTGAGAGATAAATACATCAATAATATCAATGAATTATTGAATGACTTTTGCGGTTCTGATGCCCCTGCTCTACACTTTGAAGTAGGCAACAAACCGATGATGGCTGCGCCGGTGAGTCCTCAAGTACGCACGCATAATGAAATGCCTGCATTCGCCGCGCCATCTGCACCTGTAAAGCCTAGCTGGGACAATTCAGCCAAAGTTCAACCCGACGTGTCATACCGTTCAAATGTGAACCCGAAACACACGTTTGATAACTTCGTAGAAGGTAAATCAAACCAACTAGCTCGCGCTGCGGCGAGGCAAGTGGCAGAAAATCCTGGCGGAGCTTATAACCCATTATTCCTTTATGGTGGAACAGGTTTAGGTAAAACGCACTTATTACACGCTGTCGGTAACAGCATTATGCAGCATAAGGCCAATGCCCGCGTAGTCTATATGCATTCTGAACGATTTGTTCAAGATATGGTCAAAGCATTGCAGAATAACGCCATTGAAGAATTCAAACGTTATTACCGTTCTGTTGATGCATTACTTATTGATGATATTCAGTTTTTTGCTAACAAAGAGCGTTCACAAGAAGAGTTTTTCCATACATTCAACGCCCTGCTTGAAGGCAATCAACAAATTATTTTGACTTCCGACCGTTATCCAAAAGAAATCAACGGAGTGGAAGATCGTTTGAAGTCTCGTTTCGGCTGGGGTCTGACGGTTGCAATTGAACCCCCAGAATTAGAAACTCGTGTTGCCATTTTGATGAAAAAAGCCGATGAAAACGAAATCCAACTGCCCGGTGAAGTGGCATTTTTCATCGCAAAACGCTTACGTTCGAATGTACGTGAGTTAGAAGGTGCGTTAAACCGTGTTATTGCTAATGCGAATTTTACAGGTCGAGCTATCACTATCGACTTCGTTCGAGAAGCATTACGTGACTTATTAGCACTGCAGGAAAAGCTGGTAACTATTGATAATATTCAAAAAACTGTTGCTGAGTATTATAAGATCAAAGTCGCTGATTTACTTTCTAAACGTCGTTCTCGTTCTGTCGCTCGACCGCGTCAGATGGCAATGGCACTGGCGAAAGAGCTGACAAATCATAGTTTACCTGAAATCGGGGATGCTTTTGGCGGTCGTGACCACACCACGGTGTTGCACGCTTGTCGTAAAATTGAACAATTACGAGAAGAAAGCCATGACATCAAAGAAGATTTTTCAAATCTAATCAGAACATTATCATCTTAATTGCTATGAAATTTATTATCGAACGCGAGCAGTTATTAAAACCGTTACAACAGGTGAGTGGTCCATTAGGTGGGCGTCCAACGCTGCCTATTTTAGGAAACCTTTTACTTCACGTAAAAGAAGGTGCCCTGCAACTTACGGGTACCGACCTAGAAATGGAGATGATGGCCAATGTTCCGCTTACCCGTGAGCATGAAATTGGTGCAACCACGGTACCAGCGCGCAAATTTTTTGATATTTGGCGTGGCTTACCGGAAGGTTCTGAAATCCAAGTCGAACTTAATGATGACCGACTGCTTGTACGTTCTGGGCGCAGCCGCTTCTCATTATCCACCTTACCTGCGGCGGACTTCCCGAATTTAGATGATTGGCAAAGTGAAGTTGAGTTTTCTCTGCCTCAATCCATACTGAAACGTTTAATTGAAGCAACGCAGTTTTCAATGGCACACCAAGATGTCCGTTATTACCTCAACGGCATGCTGTTTGAAACTGAAGGAAATATGCTCAGAACCGTTTCCACCGATGGGCACCGCCTTGCGGTTTGCTCTATGGATATTGGTCAAGAACTACCATCACATTCTGTCATCGTGCCACGTAAAGGCGTCATGGAATTGATGCGTCTGTTAGATGGTGGCGATGCCTTATTGCAGCTACAAATTGGTAGCAACAATATTCGCGCTCATGTTGGCGACTTTATCTTTACCTCTAAATTAGTCGATGGTCGTTTCCCTGACTACCGCCGAGTTCTACCTAAGAATCCAGATAAAACCTTAGAAGCACGCTGTGATTTACTCAAACAAGCTTTCTCACGAGCGGCGATTTTATCTAACGAAAAGTTCCGCGGCGTACGTTTATTCTTCAGTGAAAACCAGCTACGTATCACTGCGAATAACCCTGAACAGGAAGAAGCGGAAGAAATTGTTGATGTTAATTACCAAGGCGGAGAAATGGAAATTGGCTTTAACGTCAGTTACATCCTCGACGTCTTGAATGCCCTGAAAAGCGAAAATGTCACACTGTTTTTAACGGATGCCGTTTCTAGTGTACAAATTGAAGACTCTGCAAGTCGCTCCGCCGTGTATGTTGTTATGCCTATGCGCTTGTAAGCAGTCAGTATGATCCTTTCGCGTTTATTGATCCGCGATTTTCGTAATATAGAAGACGCCGATCTCTCCCTTGCAACTGGGTTCAATTTTTTAATTGGTCCTAATGGGAGTGGCAAAACCAGTATACTGGAAGCAATTTATACACTTGGACATGGACGAGCCTTTCGCAGCATTCAGGCGAATCGCGTTATTCGTCATGACCAAGAACAATTTATTCTACATGGTAAACTGGGACACCCAGATACCGAACGCAAAGTACTATCACTCGGTTTAAGTAAGAATCGCGAAGGTGATAGTAAAGTAAGAATTGATGGCACCGACGGGCATAAAATTGCAGAACTGGCAAAACTCTTGCCAATGCAGCTTATTACCCCTGAAGGGTTTACCCTACTAAATGGTGGTCCAAAATACCGACGCGCGTTTATAGATTGGGGATGTTTTCATAATGAAGCCCTATTCTTTTCTACATGGTCGGACTTAAAACGTTTGTTAAAGCAGCGAAATGCGGCTTTACGGCAAGTAACTCGTTATGAGCAAATTCGCCATTGGGATCAGCAACTCGCCCCAATTTCCGAACAAATTAGCCAATGGCGCGGCGAGTATATTGCAGGTATTGCAGAAAATATTGAGCAAACCTGTAAACAGTTTTTACCCGAATTCTCACTTTCGGTCTCTTTCCAACGTGGTTGGGACAAAGAAATTGATTATTCAGAACAGTTAGAGCGGCAGTTTGAGCGCGATAGAGCGTTGACCTACACCTCATCAGGTCCACATAAAGCTGATCTGCGAATTCGAGCTAACGGCATTCCCGTTGAAGATATGCTCTCTCGTGGTCAACTGAAATTATTAATGTGTGCACTCAGGTTAGCGCAGGGTGAATATTTCACCCAACAGAGCGGGCAACAATGCCTGTATCTACTGGATGATTTTGCTTCAGAACTGGATTCTGGTCGCCGGCAATTATTAGCGGCTCGACTCAAAGCTACGCAAGCACAAGTGTTTGTAAGTGCTATTACACCGGCGCAAGTCAATGATATGATTGATGCCAACAGTAAAATGTTTAGTGTAGAGCAAGGCAAAATAGAAGTTCAACCTCAGGAATAGAAAGAGCAGGAAACGTTGATGTCGAATACATATGACTCCTCAAGTATCAAGGTATTAAAAGGACTGGATGCGGTGCGTAAGCGCCCGGGCATGTATATCGGTGATACCGACGATGGAACAGGTCTTCATCACATGGTCTTCGAGGTTGTGGATAACGCTATCGATGAAGCCTTAGCTGGTTTCTGTGACGATATCGTCATCACTATCCATGCCGACAACTCCGTCTCTGTACAAGATGATGGGCGTGGTATCCCAACGGGCATCCACGAAGAAGAAGGTGTTTCTGCCGCAGAAGTCATCATGACCGTTCTGCACGCCGGCGGTAAATTTGACGACAACTCCTACAAAGTCTCCGGTGGTCTGCACGGTGTGGGTGTTTCAGTGGTTAACGCCTTATCCGAAAAACTTGAATTAGTAATCCGCCGTGACGGTAAAGTTCACGAACAAATATACAAACACGGCGAGCCACAAGGTCCTCTAACAGTTGTTGGAGAAACAGACCAAACAGGGACTCGTGTACGTTTCTGGCCAAGCATGGACACCTTCAAAGGTGTGACTGAATTCGAATACGATATTCTGGCAAAACGCTTACGTGAACTTTCATTCCTGAACTCAGGCGTTTCAATCCGTTTAATTGATAAACGAGATGGCAAAGAAGACCATTTCCACTATGAAGGTGGGATCAAAGCCTTTGTTGAGTATCTGAGCCGTAATAAAACCCCAATTCACCCATCCGTATTTTATTTCTCTACTGAGAAAGACGGGATTGGCGTGGAAGTTTCCATGCAGTGGAACGACGGTTTCCAAGAGAATGTTTACTGCTTCACCAACAACATTCCTCAGCGTGATGGAGGTACCCACTTAGCGGGCTTCCGTGCCGCGATGACCCGTACCCTGAATAACTACATGGAAAAAGAAGGCTATCAGAAAAAAACGAAAGTCAGTGCAACGGGTGATGATGCTCGTGAAGGCTTGATTGCCGTTATTTCTGTAAAAGTGCCAGATCCTAAATTCTCTTCTCAAACTAAAGAAAAACTGGTTTCTTCCGAAGTGAAAACAGCTGTCGAAACCTTAATGAATGAAAAATTGGTTGAGTATTTATTAGAGAATCCAAACGACGCCAAAATCGTTGTTGGCAAAATCATTGATGCTGCACGTGCCCGTGAAGCTGCACGTAAAGCCCGTGAAATGACTCGCCGTAAAGGCGCGTTAGATTTAGCAGGTTTGCCAGGTAAACTCGCTGACTGCCAAGAACGTGACCCTGCATTATCTGAACTGTACTTAGTGGAAGGGGACTCTGCGGGCGGCTCTGCAAAACAAGGCCGTAACCGTAAGAACCAAGCTATTTTGCCACTGAAAGGTAAAATCCTGAACGTGGAAAAAGCGCGTTTCGACAAAATGCTCTCTTCCCAAGAAGTTGCGACACTGATCACCGCATTAGGCTGTGGTATTGGTCGTGATGAATACAACCCAGATAAACTGCGTTATCACAGCATCATCATCATGACGGATGCTGACGTCGATGGTTCGCACATTCGTACATTGCTGTTAACTTTCTTCTACCGTCAAATGCCAGAAATCGTTGAACGTGGTCATATCTTTATTGCTCAGCCGCCACTGTATAAAGTGAAACGCGGTAAGCAAGAGCAATACATTAAAGATGATGAAGCGATGGATGACTATCTGATCTCTATCGCACTGGACGGTGCTGAGTTACATTTAAGTGCGGAAGCCCCAGCCATGAAAGGCGAACAACTGGAAAAACTGGTTGTTGAATACAATGCAGCGCACCGTATTATTCGCCGTCTTGAGCGTTTATATCCACAAGCGCTGCTGAACAGCTTAGTGTATCAATCCACACTGACTGAAGACGCACTGAAAGATAGCGCCCAAGTTGAAGAATGGGCGAAAACTTTAGTGGCGCGTTTAGAAGAGAACGAGCAAGCGGGTAGCTCTTACAGCTATATTATTCATGAAAACCGTGAACGCCAGCTATTCGAGCCGACTATTCGTATCCGTACCCACGGTGTTGATAGCGACTACAACCTCGATTTCGACTTCGTACATGGTAGTGAGTATCGTCGCATCACCGAGTTAGGTGACATAATCAGTGGCTTAATCGAGGAAGGAGCTTATATTCAACGCGGTGAACGTCGCCAGAATATCGACAACTTCGAGCAAGCATTAGAGTGGTTAAGCCGTGAATCTCGTCGTGGTTTATCCGTACAGCGTTATAAAGGTCTTGGTGAAATGAACCCAGAACAACTTTGGGAAACCACCATGAATCCAGAAACTCGCCGTATGATGCGTGTCACTATCAAAGATGCAATTGCAACAGATCAGCTGTTCACCACATTGATGGGAGATGCCGTAGAACCGCGTCGTGCCTTTATCGAAGAGAACGCCTTAAAAGCCGCGAACATCGATATTTAATCGACTTACCGGCTCATTCATTTGATAACCCTATATTTCGGTATAGGGTTATTTTTTTATCTAATTTTAATCTTAAATATTTATTATTAATTTTATTTTAAAGTTAACTAATTTCACACTTTATTTAATTAACTAAATAGAATAATGAAATAAAATAAAGTTTGTCTTATTTACTTCCATTTTATGGAAAATAAAAATCACCCTATTAAGATGAAATAGATTTTTCCTTCTTCAAAAATCTATAGGTCTATAATGAACAAAATAATACCCTCGGTATCTTTAAGCCTGTTTTTGCTATTTAACATTCATCCAATTTTTGCTCAATCTGATTATTTAGAGGCACAAAAAACCATTCTTAATCAACGAAATCAACTCTTTAATGAACTCAAAACCCATGTTATTCCTCCCTATCCCGAGCCACATTCACAAGCCGCACTATGGGATAAAGAAGCCAGTCAACACGTTACACTGTTAACTAAAAAACGTAAAAAGAGCGCTGAAAAAGATCAACAAAGCACACCAGAATATATCTTTAATATTTACAGAGAATATTTATTTAATCAAAAAGGTTTTAATTATAATGATTTTAAAAAAATCGAGGCTTATAACCGTCTAGATAATTTATTTCAATTAGCCAGCTTTGCCTATGACCCTATTAAAAATAAAAATCGCTCAATGGATTTTATTCTAAAAGATCATTACTTACGAGGTCGCCCCAATCAAGTTCTCAATGAGAAAGGGGAATACATTCCAAACTATACCAATATCACAGGCTCCTCTTACCCCAGTGGACATACTTGGAGCGGATTTAAGCAAGCAGCAATATTTGCCACTCTTTACCCAGAAAAAGGCGCACAATTTTTTGATAGAGCCATGGGATATGGAGAGAGCCGTGTGATTGTTGGCGCACACTTCCCAACCGATACTATTGCCTCACGCGCCGCCCAATACTATCTTCTCGCTCATTTACTAAAAAATAACAAAACTGCCAATACATTTATTGGGTTAGCAAAAGACGTACGCCAAGAAATAAACTCTCAATGTGCTGCGAATACCGCCAAATGCAAACCACCTATCGGCCTGCTTCCCTCATTTGATGAAAATACCGGCTATTACAATAAGCAAAGTGAGCATCCTTCTCCCGCCGTTACAGCGGACCAAATACCCGCGAGTGCAGCTTATTTACTGCGTTCCCGTTTTGCTTATCTCAATAAAGAACAATGGCGGGAAATTATTGCCGGAACCGCCTACCCACGCCATTCTTTAGCTGGCTGGAGTGTTAAACCGAATCAGCCTGATAGCTACTGGGGGCTGATTAACTTATCCAAAGCTTACAAAGGGCCTACGCATTTCGCTGAAGATTGGGTCGTCAATCAACGGGTAACTCAAGACGACGTTGCAAACGTCGGTATTACCGATATTTGGAGCAATGGCATCGATGGCAAAGGGCGATTAATCAAACAAGGGGAAGGCTCATTAACCTTAGCTGGAATTAACCGTTTTGCAGGGCTTGAAATACAGCAAGGTCGTGTGGTTTTAACGCAAGAAAACCACTTAACAGGCCCCGTCAATGTCAATGGTGGAAAGCTTGAGGTCAAACACATCCTACATGCGCCAGTCAACGTCACCAATGGCACATTAGCGCTCAGTCACAGCATCAAAAATACGGTGACATTAAACCAAGGAGCCCGATTTATTGCTTCTGGTTCAGTTGATGACTTAGTGATTAACGGTGGTGCTATCTTAACCCCTGGAGATAATACGAGAGACCCGACAAGGCATCTCACGGTGAATAACACCGCCATCTTCCAGCCCGGCAGTGAATTCTATGTGAGTATTCAAAAAGATGTAATACAGGAATTTGACGCCCTACGTGCTGGCGGTACAGTGACCATCAACGGGGGCAAGGTCAACGTGTTCTTCGCTGAAGAATCAGAACCATTCAATGAACGGATACCTAGTCAAGATGAAATTCAGGGTCGATTCCGCACTCAATATGAAATTATTCGCGCCCCCAATATTCAAGGGAAATTTGACGGCATCGAACCTAACTATCTATTTATTGGTACTACATTAAATTATGGCGCAGACCCTCGTTCACCCACGATGCAACGTGTCACACTCAACGTCGGTCGTAGTGGCCTGACTTTTGATGCCTTTGCAAAGACGCCAAACCAAACCGCCATTGCTCACGCCCTTGAAGATCTCCCATTGAATAACACCCTGTATAAACGTTTAATCCTCAGCCAAACCACCGCAGGGGTTAACGATCTTCTTCGAACCTTATCCCCACAAATTCATATCGATACCCTTGCTAGCCAGTTAAATAACCATCGCCAATATCACGGTACGCTGCTGCAACAAACACGCGCATCAGAAAATATCGTCAAAGAGCGTGGCGATAACCGCGGTAACGTCTGGGTAAACGTACCTTATCATTGGGATAGAACCCAAAGCGACGGCAACGCATCCGGCTTTACCAATAGCAATTATGGGATGTTCTTAGGGGCAGATAAGCATTTCTTTAATGATGATTTTATTTTTGGCATGAGCTCCGGTTTTACAAAAAATTCCGTCTCTGGAGGAGTCGGTCATAGCCATAGCAACAACTATTATTTAGCGGCTTATGGCTCTCTGCAATTGGCGCCAATCACCTTACGTGCAGGGCTTGGGCACACATGGCACACCATCAAAACCGATAGAACAGTCACCTCATCCATTTATTCCGATCACAATACCGCCGACTATAAAGGCAAGACCAACCACCTGTTTATGGAAGCCGCTTACCCGTGGAAATCGGCATTTATCAACGCCGAGCCGTTTGTGAACTTCGCCTTTACCAATGCGGAAAGTCATGGATTTAGAGAAAAAGGGAAAAAAGCCTCGCTCGTTACAGGTCGCCAATCCCTTGATGCCACCACTACAACGCTGGGATTACGTTTAGATAACCAGTGGAAAGTGGGTAAATCATCCTCAATCGATGTACACGGGGAACTCGGCTGGCAACATCAATATGACAAGCAGGAACGCGAAATGGCATTTCGATTTACCCAGCGCAACCTACTTGCACCACCGCTTAACTATCATGGTGTGAATGCACCGCAAGATGGAGTGACAATCAAGCTAGGATCGAATATTCAGATTACCGACAATACCAAGCTATCCGTGGATTACAGCCAATTTACGACCAAGGGATATTTAGAAAATAATCTTGATGCTAAGTTCCTTGTCTCATTTTAATGTTTAAAGTATAAAATTTAGCCATAAAAAATGGCACCGGTGTGTTTCGTCACGCAGGTGCCATGCCTATTTTTCTCGTTTAAGAATTGCGAACTACAGCAAAATTCTCAACATGCGGCGCAGAGGCTCCGCAGCTCCCCATAGCAACTGGTCACCCACAGTAAATGCGGACAGATACTCAGGTCCCATATTCAATTTACGCAGGCGACCAACCGGTGTACTCAATGTACCTGTTACCGCGGCTGGAGTCAGTTCACGCATGGTAATTTCACGGTCATTTGGCACCACTTTCACCCACTCATTATGGGAAGCCAGCAGCTGCTCCACTTCGTTCAGTGGTACATCTTTTTTCAGTTTCAATGTGAATGCTTGGCTGTGGCAACGCAGTGCACCCACACGAACACATAAACCATCAACCGGAATAATATTGCTGCCTGTTGCCAGAATTTTGTTGGTTTCCGCCTGACCTTTCCACTCTTCGCGGCTTTGACCATTGTCTAAGGCTTTATCAATCCACGGGATTAAGCTGCCTGCAAGCGGTACACCAAAAGCATCCGTTGGCATTGAACCGCTACGTGTAAAGTCAGTGACTTTTTTCTCAATCTCTAAGATAGCTGATGCAGGATTTTGCAGCTCTTTCGCCACTTGCGCGTGTAAAGAACCCATTTGCGACAGAAGTTCACGCATATTACGCGCACCCGCACCAGAAGCGGCTTGGTAAGTTGCGACAGAGGCCCACTCAACCAAATCATTAGCAAATAAGCCCCCCAGCGACATTAGCATTAAGCTCACCGTACAGTTACCGCCGACGAAGGTCTTAATGCCTTTATTTAAGCCGTCTTGGATATGTTTGTGGTTCACTGGATCTAAAATAATAATCGCATCGTCTTTCATACGCAGTGCGGATGCAGCATCAATCCAGTAGCCTTTCCAGCCCGCTTCACGTAATTTTGGATACACTTCATTGGTATAATCGCCACCTTGGCAGCTAATAATAATATCCAGTGCACTCAACGCATCGATATCAAATGCATCTTGCAGCGTACTGCGATGACCACCAAAAACGGGTGCTTCAGCCCCATGTTGGGAGGTGGTAAAAAATACCGGGTGAATGACGTTAAAGTCCCCTTCCTCTACCATTCTTTGCATCAATACAGAGCCGACCATTCCGCGCCAGCCAATAAATCCTACATTTTTCATTCTCTTCACCCTGTCTGTTTACATACTTCACCCAAAAAATTTCAACCATCGACTTACCGACAAATCGAAACTGGAAATGACTTGGGAGATTAAATGGAGAATCATCAATCGATTGTATTAAACGTGACAAAATATGCATCAGTGTGCAAGTGAATTTCATCACTAATAGCAAGAAGATTAGTAATAACGCTAATAATTAGTAAGAAGTTATTGATTAAAAATTTCCATTTTGGAAAATACTATTTTCCAATTAATCCATACATTCCATCATCCAACCCAATTAAAATTAGCGGGTTAACCCTCACAACGTAGCGTATCTCATGACCAAATATGTCCTTTTTAGTTTCTGGATCGTCCTTATTTATCCTTTGGGTGTCGACCTTCATTTAACCGGCATTCCCTATATTGCCGCAGATTTACATGCCAATGAAAGCCAACTCCATGTGGCATTCTCCATCTATTTAGCGGGTATGGCATCCACCATGCTAATTGCGGGATGGTGTGCCGACCATATCGGTCGCAAACCCGTCGTGCTAGCTGGAACGACTATTTTCGCGATTGCATCCATTATTGCGGGAAATGCGACTTCCATTGATACCTTTCTCATCACTCGGTTCTTCCAAGGTATTGGTGCAGGTTTCTGTTATGTCGTGACATTCGCTATTTTACGCGATGTATTACCCCCCCAACGCCGTACCAAAGTGCTCGCCGCAATGAATGGCGTGACCTGCATTGCACCTGTGCTGGCTCCCGTCATTGGATTTGCGATTTTGCTCATTTACCACTGGTCAGTGATATTCTATTTTATGGCAGGGTATGCGGTTATCAGCATGCTATTTTGCCTAATCTCGATTAAAGAAACGAAGCCCTCTTCTGCATCATCAACGAAACAATCAAATGCCCAACCGGCGATAGAAGAAAAGCTATTTAACACTTTCTTTGTTACCCGTTTGATTATCTCTTGCTTTGGTATGGGCGTAATCCTGACTTACGTTAACGTTGCGCCGATTATCTTGATGGAAAATCTGGGTTTCACGACGGGTCAATACTCCACTGCCATGACGTTGCTGGCGATGGTCAGTATGGGAACATCGTTCTTAATGCCGAAACTCATTTCAAAATTTAATAGCCGCTCGCTGCTAAATACGGCGTTAAGTTTATTTTTGATTAATGGCGTACTACTTTCAGTCTATCTGCTCGCACTTCCCCATTTAGCTCTGTTGTACATCGTATTTGCCTTCTGTGGCATAGGTTTCTCCATGCAGTTTGGCATTATTATGAGTCAAGCCTTATCTCTATTTGCGAAAAAAGCCGGTATTGCCAGCTCCGTTTTAGCTATCTCACAATTAAGCTGCGCCTCAGCCTACATTTGGATGATGGGTGTGATGGGTGTCCCTTCAGTGAGTATGCTGTTAATTATCTTGATTGCAGCAGGAATGATTGGCATGGTGTTACTCAGAATACCGACTACGCAGGTCAACCAACAGGTCGCTACATGTGAATAAGCAATTGCATCGATTAGACTTAAATTTACTGGTTATTTTGCAATATTTAGTGGAAGAGCGCAGTGTAAGCCTTGCCGCCAAACGGCTTGCTATTACCCCCTCCTCCGTCAGTAAGTCATTGTCTAAACTACGCCAATGGTTCGATGACCCGTTATTTATCCGCAGCCCGCAAGGGCTGCTTCCAACCCCATTGATGCATCGTATTGAAAAATCACTGCCTGAGTTTTTAAATTTATCTCACTATATTGCAGAGATCAGAGACACTGAAAAGCCACGAGGAATGACGTTTCGATTAATGATGGAAGCGCCCTTAAACCTCATCATGCTCCATGATTTATCCCTGAATATCCTCAATCAATACCCAGAATCCGAGGTCATTGTGCGAGATTGGGACTATAACTCGTTAGCAGCGCTGATCGCGGGAGATGCGGATATCGGATTAGTGGGTCGTGAAAGCTTCCATTCATCCAAAGAGTCTATTAATCATCTACCTGACATTCTGAACTTCGAAGTGTTATTCACCGATAAACCTCTGGCGTTTATCCGCAGTGACCACCCTATTTTGCAAGAAGAATGGACATTAGCGAATTACTTAAAATATCCTCATATCAGCACTGAATTTGGCAATCGCATTCCATGGGCCCTCGATGATTTACTGGAAACCATGGGGTTTCATCGACCCATTCATCTATCCTTCTCTACCTTTGAACAATCACTCTTAATGGCCTCTCGACCTGAGCACAACCTCATCACGAGCTCGCCGGGTTATTGCCAACACTATGTTAATGATTTTAATCTTGATTTAGTTTGTCGCCCTCTGCCTGTCGATGACATTTTATATCAGCAACTCGAAATCCCTTTCTTGATGCTGTGGCACAAACGTAACGCGTATAACTCAAAAACCTTATGGCTGAGAGAACAAATCAAAAACAGCATTCTTAACTTTGTAAATCCATAAAAAAACGCCATGGCAAGGAGTATGAATTGCCACGGCGAAAACAAGGAACGAAGAAACAGAGAATAACGGAATACTAGCCTTGGACTGCTTTAAAACGAGGATTAGTTTTACAAATCACATAGATACGACCACGACGACGCACAACTTGGCAATCAGGGTGGCGCTGCTTAGCGGTTTTTAATGAGCTGAGGACTTTCACGGTAACTCCTAATAAAACAAATGTAATGTTATAATGTAACAATAATGGAATTAAAATCATCCCGCAATCATTTTTTGGGAAACTTTTGTATAATTAAGCCATTACTGACTCTCTATCATTATTTATCAAATAGATACATTTCTATTTAATGAAATAGACCAATTTGAGGAAGATGAAATGTATTACGGCTTTGACATGGGCGGCACCAAAATTGAGTTGGCAGTATTTGACCAAGCACTCAATCAAGTATGGCAAAAACGCGTTCCTACTCCAAAAGATGATTACCACGCATTACTCAATGCGTTTCGCGATCTCACCGCTGAAGCAGATGCACAATTTAGCTGCCAAGGTAAAATTGGTATTGGTGTTCCAGGTATCGTTAATCACTCGGAAGGCATTGTATTTACAACCAATGTGCCAAGTGCACAATATAAACCCTTCATTCACGACCTCACTAACCTCTTAAATCGCCCAGTAAAAGTTGAAAATGATGCTAACTGTTTTGCACTTTCTGAAGCCTGGGATCCTGAATTCAAACGCTACCCTAGTGTACTCGGATTAATTTTAGGTACCGGAGTCGGTGGTGGATTTGTGATAAACGGAAAAGTGCTATCCGGAAAAAACGGGATTGCAGGGGAAATTGGGCACATGAATATGAGTGTTCGTGCTGCTAAGTATCTCGGTGATACTGTTCCGGAAATCGTCTGTGGTTGCGGTCAAACCGCGTGCTTTGAAACCTACCTCTCGGGTCCTGGTTTTGAACGTATTTATGCGGCATTTACCAATGAAAAACGTTCAGCTATCGACATTATTCAGTTATATCAACAAGGCGATCTAGCTGCTAAACAACATGTTGAGCGCTATATGATGGTGCTAGCCATGTTTATGGGCCAAGTGATTACTGTTTTTGACCCTGATTTGGTCGTGATCGGTGGTGGCTTATCGCAGTTTGATGAAATTTATCGCTTATTGCCTGAAATAGTCCCGCAATATTTATATGGCATCGCCAAAATGCCTGCCATTGAAAAAGCGCGTTACGGTGCCTCCGGTGGTGCTCGCGGCGCCGCGTTCCTGAATCTCGTCGACTAACTCCCCGCTATGACATCTCTACTCCAACAATTATAAGGAGTAGAGGTGACGAACACCTCAAAATAACAAAACGCAATTGAGAATCGTTATCAGTTGTGTTATTTTCAATGAAACTCAACAATAATCAATGAGTTAAACGTCTTACGCGATTCAAGGTCACTGCACAGAATTAATCATAGAAATCAGCGAGATATTGCAAAAATTTAGACTTAGACTAGTCCTATGTTGTTCGTTTGAAAAGTGCTTATGATTAACCAAATTCTGCTCATTTTTTGATAAATGTGCCATAAAAAACACAGGTAAAGGTCACTCACACCGCCTAACAAATGTCGACAAAGGTCATCATCCACGACCTCACTAAAGAGAAAAACTAATGAGTTTGTTTTTAGAGAATTGCCTGACTTTTCCTACCATTATCTTTAGCGGTTTACTCATTATTGTCCTTTTTTACTGGTTGTGTGCTGCTTTTGGTTTGTTAGATATTGATTTATTTAATATTGATACGGAACTAGATGCAGAGGGTATCGACCTCACTGGCTTCGCAGGTTGGCTCACTAAATTAGGTTTAGCGGGAATTCCCGTTACTATTATCTTGACGCTATTTACCCTATTTGGCTGGCTCATTAGCTACTTTGCTGCGCATTTATTTCTCCGATTCATCGATATGACCCTACTTCGCTACGCCGTCGGCGTAACGCTACTGGTGATTACCGCATTTATCTCCCTGCAATTGACGGCAATCTGCCTACGACCTATTCGTAACCGATTGGTTAACCTCAACAAACCAAAAACTGTCCATCAGTTAATGGGGAAGCTGGCAACCGTACGTTCCGGCACGGTAACCGAACAAAATGGGGAAGCCGTATTAGAAGATGGTGGTGCAGGGCTCATTTTGCAGGTTAGAGCACCTAGCGCCGACAATATCAAACGCGGCGATCGCGTCGTGATTATCAGCTATGACCCACAATCCCACAGTTACCAAGTCGTAACTGAAAATGAATTCCGACAGTAAAAACAAAATATAAACCACTTTGCTAATTAATAAAGAATGACGACATCGTCAGAACCCATGGAGAAGAAATATGGATTTGGCTGAATACATGCCTTTTTTAACGGTTGTTGGGGGAGTGATAATCATCATTCTTGGGTTTTTTGGCTTATTTAAAGCGTTCTATATCAAAGTCCCTCAAGGCACCGCCCTGATTGTCAACGACATGTCGTCACAACCTAAAGTCCACTTTACAGGGGCATTAGTGTATCCCGTTATCTACAAAAAAGAGTTTATGCGCATTTCGTTGCTCACTCTGGAAGTCGACCGCCGTGGTAAAGACGGTTTAATTTGCCAAGATAACTTGCGTGCCGATATTACCGTTGCCTTCTATTTACGCGTGAATGAAACCACGGAAGACGTATTAAAAGTCGCTAAGGCTATCGGTGTTGACCGTGCATCTGACCATCAAGCCGTTAGTGCCTTGTTTAGTGCTAAATTCTCAGAAGCCCTGAAAACAGTGGGCAAGCAATTTGAATTAGCTAAGTTGTTTGAAGACCGTCAAAATTTCCGCGACCGAATCGTCGATGTAATAGGCAAGGATCTGAACGGCTATGCTCTCGAAGACGTAGCAATCGACTATTTAGAGCAAACACCGAAATCTGCCCTTGACCCCAATAATATTTTCGACTCCGAAGGTATTCGTAAAATCACCGAAATTACCGCTATCCACAACATCGAAACTAACCAAAAAGAGCGAGATCAAGAGTTAGCCATTCAGAAAAAAAATGTGGAAACCCGCGAAGCCAGCTTGGCATTAGAGCGCCAACAAGCCGATGCTGAAGCTCGCCAAAAACGTGAAATCGATAATATCCGCGCTCGCGAGCAAGCAGAAACCTTGCGCGTTCAAGAAGAAGAACGTCTCAAGTCCGAGCAAGCTCGTATTCAAACGCAGCAAGAAATTGAAATTCGCGAAGAAAACCGTATGCGTGAAGTCGAAGTGGCTCAGCAGAACCGCACTCGTGCTGTCGCTATTGAAGAAGAACGCGTTAACCGCGCTCGTGAACTAGAAATTGTTGCACGTGAACGCGAAGTTGAGTTGCAACGTATTGATAAAGAAAAAGCATTAGAAGAAGAGCGCAAAAATATCTCTAACGTGATTCGTGAGCGTGTAGCGGTTGAAAAAACTGTGGCTCAAGAAGAAGAGCGCATCAAAGAGGTTCGTGAGATTTCTGAAGCGGAACGTATGAAGCAAGTCACTGTGATTAACGCCCAAGCGGAAGCTGAGGAAGCCTTAGTCCGTCAAGTGAAAAGAGCTGAAGCCGATGAAGCGAGTGCCAAACACCGCGCAGAAGAAATCAGCACCATGGCACAAGCTGAATTGGAAGCATCCGCGAAACAAGCGGAAGCGAAAAAACGCTTAGCCGAAGGAATTGAAGCCGAGCACGCGGCATTAGGTTTAGCCGAAGCTCGTGTTCGCCAAGCCACAGCCGAAGCTGAAGAGAAAGAGGGTCTGGTTCAAGCGAATATTACCGCAGAAAAACTGTTAGCCGAAGCCCGTGGTCTGAAAGAAAAAGGCTTAACCGAAGCCCAAGTGATGGAAGCCAAAGCCCAAGCTGAACGCGAGCAAGGTCTTGCTGAAGCGAAAATTCTGGAAGAAAAATTGACCGCTCAAGCCCGCGGTGAAGAGCAACAAGCGAATGCAAAAGAGAAACTGGGCTTGGCTGATGCCAAAGTTCTGGAAGAAAAACTGGCCGCTCAAGCGCGTGGTGAAGGTCAATTAGGTGCAGCGCAAGCCGAAGTGATTCGCCAACGCCTGAAAGCCGAAGCTGACGGTCTGACAGATAAATTCCAGTCAATGGATCACCTCAGTGATACAGCTCGCTCACATGAAGAATTCCGTATGCGTCTTGAGAAAGAGTTTGAGCAATCTATGGCATCCATTGAAGCGAATAAAGAAATTGCTCGCGAACAAGCGGATGTGCTGGCTGCAGCACTGAGCAAAACCAACATCGAAATTGTCGGTGGTGATGGTAACTTCTTCAACACGTTCTCCAAAGCACTGAGTTTAGGAAAAGCCGTTGATGGCTTTATGGATAAAAGCAGCTTTGCCAAGGAAAATCTTGAAAAGCTGGTAAACCGCGCCACAGAAGAGAAGAAAATTGATATTGCATCCTTACTGCAAAACCCTGAAGTGAAAGACTTAATCAATGGGTTTATGGCAGCAAAAGGCGCAACGCAAACAGCAAAAAATGTCGTCAGCAAGCCCGTTTCTTACGATGATAATCAACGCTAATCCATCAATATTTTCGCTTTTCAGGTAAGTTTTATACCTCAATATCGTCAAGTTACAGTTTATCTGTGACTTGACGTTTTATGAGCGTATCTCTTTTTAAGACCAAGGAAATTCGTTAAACATGTCAGAAACCCAAGATGTGAATCGCGAACAGGAAATTCTCGACAATGCCGTAGCAGAAGGTGGCGCGTATGAAATACTGCGCAGGCGCCTGACAGAACAAGGGCAGCAACTTCATCAAAAAGCGGCGCAACTGAATGACAGCCGACTGACTGAATTTGGTCAAAGCCAGATGGACATCATCGGGCGTATCCGTGTTCGTACTGAAAATAATTGCCAAGCCAGAGACATTGTTCGAGTCGGCGATTGGCTACTATTTGGCTATAACGTTTTTCTTGGTTTAAAAAAAGAAACGCACATTGAAGATGTTTTTTCACTCTACCAGCTCACTGAAAATGAAGGCGATTTTGATGTAGATGCTGTTCCTTATGAAGGCACCTTCCTCAGTGACACCCGCTTTGTTCAGGATTTTACTGAGCTCTACACCTATTACAAAAACACGCAGTTACTTCAATTAGTCGAACGCGATGGCAAGCTGTTAGCGAGCTTTCAAATTGGTGATCGGTTAACGGATGTGCGGGTTTTCCGCTGGTCAATTTCCAGCGATAAATCGCGTATTGAATACATCGATAATCGCGGTGAACGAGACATTGCCTTACCGCCAACCAACGATTTCGAATGGGTGCGTACCACACGAGAAAACACCGTAAATGGGCGCTATCCTCATATCAATATTCTCGATACCGTCTTTGTAGAAACGATTGGCGGTGACCTGACCATCAAATGTGAAAACAACACGGAAGATGGGCTAGGCATATATCGCGAAGCGGTACTTGATAAAAACCAATCCCTTGATGACGCCCAAATTGAATACGCACAGACTGGCAGCCTGATTTTACTCAAAATCCTGCCATATCGTGAAGAAAGCTGGCGTTATTTGGTTTACAACATCCTGAACCAAACCGTTCAGCGTATCGACGCGATTGGACAAGCCTGTGTACAGCTTCCTGAAGATCATGGCATTATTTTCCCAGGGGGCTACTACCTGCAAAATGGGGAGTATAAAACCTTTGAGCAGCCAATGGATGGGATGCGCTTTCGTCGCTTACGTCGTTCGCCCAATGGGGAAGATGTACTATATGTATTTTACTCCCCCAACCAAGGTCGTATCGCCCTTTTCAACTACAATCTGATTGAACGTAAACTTGCAGTCCCATTAATCGGGCATGGTTATGCCATGCTAGAAGATGGCAAGATGGTCTTGTTCGAAGGGGAAAGTGATGAAGCCACCCGCGTTCACCCCATGCAAGTATGGCAAACGCCTTTTTATTCTGACGAGTTTGCAGACAAACAACCCGCTCGCGGTGGTTTTCTTGGGCGTATTGGCAACGCAGATTTAGTCCGTGGAATTTCCGAAATTCTCCATATCGCCAAAGAAATTGACGGTAACCACGTGTCAGTTTCACGCTACGAACAACTTAGCCAACAACCCAAAAACTTGCTGGATATTTTCTACTGGTTTAATGACGAGCAGTGCTTAGGCATTGGCAAGTTATTAAAAGAAATAACCCAAACCAGTGAGCTGGTTCTCGACGAGTATGAAAAAGTCGAAAGTATCCGCCAGCAATCTGCAAAATCCATGAATGAGGCAATCACTCGCCAAAAATCCTTACTTTCCCTCACGTTACCGGAAGGATGGACGGATATTCAACAATTTGTGGATGGATTAAATGCCTTAAATACCCAACAAGGACACCTGATTTCCCTACGGGAATTCCGCTATATGGATCTCACGACCCTCAGTGAGATGGAAACAGAAATTACTGACGCTCAGCAGCGTGTTTCTCAAGCTACCGCACAGTTTCTTGCCAGTGATAAAGCTCTACAACCGTTAAAAACTCAGCTGGCTACCTTTGAAGAGCAAATAGACAAGGCACAGACGAGTGCTCAGTTAGACACGCCAATGAATGACATGGAAAAAATGTCAGCGGATTTGGATATGCTCTCTAACTTAATGGTATCGCTGAGTTTCGATGATGTGACGCTACAAACACACATCATTGATGCCATTTCACAGATTTATGCGCAATTAAACCAATCTCGCGCTCGTCTACAACAAAAACGCAAATCCCAAACTAGCGTTGAAAGTGTGGCTCAATTTGGGGCTCAATTTCGTTTGTTTAGCCAAGGGATCACTAACGCACTCTCCCTTGCGACCGACCCTGAACGTTGTGATGATCAGCTATCTCGATTACTGGTTCAATTAGAAGAGCTAGAAAGTCAGTTTAGCCATCATGATGAATTTCTTGATGATATTTTAGCGAAACGCGAAGAGCTGCTGGAAACGTTTGAGTCTCATAAACAAACGCTCATTGATGACCGCCAACGTCGTTCACAGAATTTACTCACTGCCGCAGACCGATTATTAGAAAGCCTTCAACGCCGCACTGTACGCTTGCAAAACCAAGATGAACTGAATGCGTTTTTTGCCACCGACCCACTGGCACAGAAAACCCGTGAAATCATCGAAAAACTTCGGGAAATCAACGATAACGTTAAAGCCGATGATATCGATGCAAGGCTCAAAGCTTCCCGAGATCAAGCTATTCGTATTCTGCGAGATAAAACCGACATCTTTGAAGATGGCGGTAACATCATTAAGCTGGGTCGCCACCGTTTCAGTGTTAATACACAAGAGCTTGACCTCACTATTTTACCGAAAGATAACCAATTGTGGGTCTATCTCACGGGCACCGATTTCCAAGAGCCGATTGATAACGCTGAACTCGCGACCTTACAACCTTACTGGACAGCAAACCTTGAGTCTGAATCCGACACCGTTTATCGCGCAGAATACCTCGCTTATTCCATCATCTATGCGGCCGCAAAACGCCAAGATGGTTTAGATTATGACACCCTAAAGAGTGCCCTTTCTGTCCCCGAGAAAATGGATAAATTGGTTCGTGATTTCGCCGCCCCGCGCTATAAAGAAGGCTACGAAAAAGGGATCCATGACCACGATGCCATTGCTATCTTGAAAAAGCTGATCCCTATCGGTGAAAGTGCTGATTTACTGCGTTTCAATCCAACCGCTCGCGCTATTGCCGCCATTTTTTGGCAGCATATCCAAAATCAGGAATACCCTGCTCAGTGGCCTGAGCGAGCAAGAACCGCGATGAACATTCGTCAATTATTCAATAACGATGACGCACTTCTCGACCTTCAAGCAGAGATCGAAGCAGGTATCAGCTTATTCTTGCAAGATAACCCCATTGATTGCCAACTTCACCAGCAAGCTCAAGCCGCAGAATATCTGAGCTTTGCCTTAGCCAGAACGCCAATTGAGCTGATATACAGTAAGTATGCACGAGACTTAGTGAGTGCACTGCAAACACGTTTAGAAGACGCGCATATGTGGTTGGATTTTAACCGTTCACAACAAAACCTTGGTACACGTTATGCCCCACGCTGGGCATTACTGCAAAATTGGCTGCAAGGGTTATGTTCTATCGAGGAGTTTGCCCACCTACGCCCTTATATTCCAGGTGCGATTGCGATTATTATCTTAGATAAAATGGCATCCGCACGTTATAGCGAAGCCGATTTATACTTTAAAGTCAGTGGGCTACTAGGCGATCACCCCACTATCCATAACCAAACTCTCTCGCTAAGTCTGGATGACTATTTCAGCCGAATGCGCGAACAGCGTAAGCAATTCATTCCTGCATTTCGTCAATACCAAGCTTTGCGCCAACGTATTGTCAGTGAAGAACGCAGCCGCCTAAAACTCCATGAGTTCAAAGCGAAACCACTCAGCTCATTTGTGCGTAATAAACTTATCAATGATGTGTATCTGCCGATCATTGGCGACAACATGGCTAAGCAGATTGGCGCCCTTGGCGAAAATAAACGTACCGATTTAATGGGGCTATTGCTGATGATCTCCCCGCCGGGCTACGGTAAAACGACCTTAATGGAGTACGCGGCTGACCGCCTTGGCCTGATCTTTATGAAAATTAATGGTCCAGCCCTTGGACACGATGTGCTGTCTCTCGACCCAGAGCAAGCCCCCAATGCCACCGCTCGACAAGAGTTAGAAAAGCTCAATCTTGCCCTCGAAATGGGTAATAACGTGATGCTGTATGTGGATGACATTCAGCACACTCACCCTGAATTCTTACAGAAATTTATCTCCCTGTGTGATGGAACCCGCCGCATTGAAGGGGTATGGAAAGATAAAACCAAAACCTACGATATGCGTGGGAAAAAATTCTGCGCCGTGATGGCTGGTAACCCATATACCGAATCTGGCGAAGTATTCAGAATCCCAGATATGCTGGCTAACCGTGCAGATATTTATAACCTCGGCGAGGTATTAGGCGGCATGGATGATGCTTTTGCACTGAGCTATATTGAAAACAGCCTGACATCCAATCCTGTATTAGCACCACTGGCGCTGCGTGATTTAAACGACCTATACTTATTGGTGGATAAAGCCATGGGTAAATCCGTTTCTACCAATGCGCTCAGCTACCCCTACTCCGATGCCGAAATTAATGAAATAACCGCCGTTATTTCCCGCTTGCTAAGCTTGCGTGATGTCGTGCTGAAAGTGAATCAACAATACATTGCTAGCGCTGCACAGTCTGATAAATATCGAACTGAACCCGCATTCCGCCTACAAGGTAGTTACCGGAATATGAATAAACTCAGTGAAAAAGTTTCGTCGGTCATGAATGATGATGAACTGGAAAGATTGTTGGATGACCATTATCTCGGTGAAGCACAGTTACTGACGACGGGTGCGGAAGAAAACTTACTCAAACTGGCAGAGTTACGCGGTAGACTCAGCAAAGAAAACTCCGCTCGCTGGCAAAAAATCAAGAAAGATTTCTTGCGAAACAAAGCATTAGGCGGTGATAATGCCGATGTGGGCGATCGCGTAGTAACCCAACTCGCTCAATTGGTTGAAAGTGTACAATCTCTTGGACATCGATAATGAAAACTTGGTTAAGCCCGCGCATTAAACTGCTTATTACTCTTGCGGGTTTACTGATAGCGATTCAAATCGTCAATAGCTTAAGTGGCTATTCACTTGTCAGTTTCGGCATCCAGCCGAGGACAACCCATGGGCTGGTGGGGATTATTTTTGCCCCACTGATCCATGGCGATTGGGCTCATCTTCTCAGTAATTTGCCCCCATTACTGATTTTAAGTGCTTTACTCCTACACGATTCCATCCGGAAATACGCTTATGCCAGCGCCTTCATCATTGTGATTGGCGGTGCCATCGTTTGGCTTATCGGCAGAAATGCACTGCACATTGGCGCTAGTGGCTGGATTTTTGGGCTATGGGGTTTGTTAATTGCCCAAGGCTTTTTTCGCCGAAAATGGCTAGACATCGTCATCGCCCTGTTGGTGCTGTTCTATTTCGGTGCAATGGCAAGCGGACTATTGCCCGCTCATCAAAAAATTTCCACGGAATCCCATATTGCAGGTGCGATTGCAGGGATTGCCTATGCGTGGATAGCCAATAAAAAATCGAAAATAGCGCAATCTGCTAATTCTCCGAAGGGCGCGCCAAAGTAACTCGATATACACAACGCCCCGCGCCATCTAGTAGATATTGTTCCCGCTCAACATGGACGCTTTCCCCTAATACTTCACGGAATAATGCAAGCTCGGAGCGGCAAAAATTTTGACACGCGGTCGCCGCTGCGCAGATAGGGCAATGGTTTTCAATAAACAGCCAGCCATCCTCATCATGCTCAACTTTTGCCATATAACCTTCTTCGCTACGCACCTCAGCTAATGCCGTTAAGCATTTCTCTAATGGTAACCCTTGGCAACGTGCTAAATATTTACTGCGACTCTCCGCTTCTCGCTGCTCAATCAGTTTTTCTAGCCCTGACTCACCAAAAATAGTTTTTACTGAATCTATTAACTGCAAGGCGAGCTGAGCATGAGTATCAGGAAAACGCTGATGCCCCAATTCTGTTAATACCCAATTTTGTCGAGGACGACCCGCACCTGACTGAGCCATACATTGAACTCCCTCTACTAGCCCTAATGACGTCAACTTTTGGACATGCTGGCGAGCCGCTTCCCCCGTTAAATTCAGATCATCTGCAATGACGGAGGTGGAAATAGGTCCTTTCGTTTTAATGCAAAACAGCACCTTATCCACCGCCTGAGTCAGATTTAGATTATCAAAGTAATTACTTGCTTTATTCATGGTGTGATTTTATTATCCAAGTCAATACTTGGATAATACCTCTTTCTTCACTCTTTCGTCCAGCAGGTCTGTGTATGAGCAATAAAACTGTCACTCAACTCAATGAAACAGGCACCGAACAACAAGGAAAATGGGCCGATTTACTCAGCGGTACCAATGCATTATTAACCATTGCTCTCACGGGTGGCGTTGCATTACATGCCATTAATATTTATATCGTCACCACTATCCTACCAAGCGTCGTCAACGATATTGGTGGTCTTGAATACTATGCATGGAACACCACGTTATTTGTGGCGACTTCCATTATTGGCTCAGCCTTATCCAGTAAAGTTCTGGACAGTTTGGGACCTAAATGGGCTTATCTCTTTGCCCTAGCGCTATTTTCCTTCGGTTCTATTTGGTGTGCATTATCACCTTCAATGCTGACATTATTAGGGGGGCGCGCCTTGCAAGGACTGGGCGGTGGAATGTTGTTCGCACTTAGCTATGCGCTGATCCGGATTGTCTTTACGCCAAACTTGTGGTCTCGTGCCATGGGGGTCATTTCCGGTATGTGGGGGATCGCGACACTTTGTGGTCCCGCCATTGGCGGAATTTTCGCGCAGGGCGGTCATTGGCGCTGGGCTTTTTGGGCTTTACTGCCCGTCGCTGTTTTACTGGCAATCATTGTTATCAATCAACTACCTAGAAAAAAAAATCAACAACCACAGTCAAATAAAATTCCAGTTTTAGCTATTTCACTCTTGGTTATTTCCGTGCTTGCCATCTCAATCGGTAGCTTATCAGAAAGCTTACTCAGCAATCTTGTTGGCTTACTCATCGGTATTGCCTTGCTTATCACCATTGCGTTCATTGATGGAAAAAATGGAAAGCGTTTACTCCCTACAGGAGCTTACTCCCTGAAAACTCAACTTGGGATGATCTTCCTGACGATGTGCCTGCTAGTGGGAGGAATGACCACAGAAATTTATGTGCCTTATTTCTTGCAAACCATTCACCAGTTTTCGCCTTTGATGGCGGGGTATTTAACCGCAGTCATGGCGGCGGGTTGGACGGTGGGCGCACTACTGAGCGCCAATAAAACGGGCGCTATTGTCCCGCGTATTCTCAAGATGGGTCCGGTCATCATATTTATATCATTGGTTATTTTATCGATACTGACACCCAATTTAGCATTAGTGGACTCTATGCTGCTGTTTGCTCTCTATTTACTCGCCATGATGGGGGTTGGTTTAGGCATTGGCGTATGTTGGCCACATTTGGTACTGCGGGTATTTAAGGCTGCGCCAAAAGGAGAAGAAAACCTCGCCTCTTCCTCTGTTATCACTATTCAATTATATGCGACCGCATTATCCGCAGCATTAGTGGGTGTGGTGGTCAACAATAGCGGGTTGATTAGCCCTGGAGGGTTAGTCGGAGCTCAACAAGCATCTGTATGGCTATTTGCTCTGTTTGCTATTAGCCCATTCTTGGCAGCAATTTTAATTCGCAAAGTTAAATAATTAAGTCGCTGAAGGATACTCAAACGTGAGTATCCTTTTCTTATATTAACTATTTTTTAAATAAAAATAATGGATTAGATATCATTCTATTAAGATGCTTATTGGTTTTGATTTCGATAAGCGACAAACATTCAGGACCATGCAGTACTTTTTGTTGATTCAAGCATGTTTGTTTAAATGCTGGTTCAAACAGATTTAACCGCACATACTTCTCGTGTAATTCAGGGTGCTCTTCCTGATATTCATGAATATTATCCGCAACCAATCGCCAGAAATCATCCTCATCTAAGCATTGGTTTTTATCTAAAATAACAGCCATATAGCGGAAGAAATAGTCGAATGATTCCGTCCAAAAGTGTTCAATTTTCTCACTGTCTAACATAGTGTAAGCGCGTTCAACTAGTGCCTCAGGTAACTCACCTTCATGGTTTAAAATACCGACCTCTTCCGCAATGTCCTTCATGAAAATGCCGGCAGGTTTGTCCTCTTCAATAATCAAAATAACGTTTTCACCATGAGGCATAAATACAACATCGTAAGCGTAGAAGAGATGCAATAGCGGCGATAAATAGCGTTTTAAATACTCACGTATCCATTCTCGCCCAGACAGACCGGATGCTTTGATTAATTCAATAAGGAAAGATGTACCGTGGTTATCAATATGGAGTAATGACGCCATGGTCATTAATCGCTGATTTTTATCGATTTTATCATATGGATTTTCTCGCCACAGTGCGGACAACATATGTTTTTGAGGTGATTCCTCAGTGATGACCCTTTCAAACAAAGTGTCACGGTATCCTATTGCGGCAACTTCTTTCAGTAGTTTGAAATTTTTATCAATCAAATAAGCATCTTGTGAAAATATGTTATCGAGACTTTCATTAACTGCCGGTGCCGTTTTCATTGCATAGGGGGAAAGCCCGCGCATAAATCCGGAATTAAAAATCGAGATGGCTAGCTTGATATAACGCTTATTTGGCTGACTGACATTGAACAGTGTTCGAATCGATTGCTGGGCCTTATAAGAATCAGAACTTATTCCTAAGTAAATAATTTTTTTACGAGCAATATCAGCTGCAAATCGAATTAAGACCTTTTCACGCCACTGCCACTGATGCACTGGCATCCAGTAGTAATCTTCGTTCAACACCTCATTCTGTTGAAGTACTTCATTGAAATGACTAATTTCCTCTTTAGAGAGCTCTGAATGGATTAAATCTTGGTAATTTAATGAGGAAATTGCACTGAACGTAGCTTTCTCTTTATAAACCGCAATCCACACAACATGTTGTTGAGCGCCACATTCTGGGGAATATTTAAGAGAATCAATGAAATCAAACCCATTGCACCCTTTATTGGCGACTAAAACGGGATGCCCTTCATCCATCGTAGATTCTATTAATTGATAATCGGCATGTATTAGTGCTTCGGCGTTAAGGCGATCCGCAGTTCGCTTATAGGCCCAACTGTTTAATGTCGAGATCATTTCATCAACATGTATGGGTAGTAGCGATTTATCTACCTCTAAAAACTCAAATAATTCAATGAACAGTTCTAAGGCATCAATAGGAACTTCTTGTTCTTGTTTATATTTTTTAATGGAATCGAGACAAATATCTAAATGCTCTAAGAGATACTTCTTCGCTTTGAAATGATAGCGAACCTGTTGGCTATCAATCTTAAAAACATAATTATCTTCATCGATTAATATCGGTGTGATAATTCTTTCATGGGTAAGCTCCGTTAGGAGCTTCTTTGTCATCATTTTGTTCGCCGCGAGCCAACTTTTTTGAGTCAAGTAATTATCACGGAAAATTAAACTATCACATTGTTCTAATTGCATAAATACCCTCATTTCTCATTCTTACCAGATTGAAAATGCAGAGTAAGTAAAATGCGATAGATAGACCATTTTAAAGGGTGTTAGATATACATACTTATTAGATAATTTTGAAATTAATGAAAAGTGCGCTTTTATTTAGCGCACTTTGTTCTCAATTTTTAGACCATATTATTTAGGCAATATAATTTAGACAACATTGCTTAGGCTGTACGCTTTTGGCGAAAGAAAAACGGCAACACCACAATACTCACCACCAGCACGATTATCGTGGCAATCATGACAGACATAAATGCGCTATCAAATGCCATACTCGCCTGATTTACTAAGAGATTTGCACTATCTTGCGGTAACCCTTCTGCCACAATTAACGCTTCATCGAGGCTATCGTAAGCTTTATCCGCGACAGATAGACTTTCGGGTAATGTTAACTTCGACGTATAAATTGCGGTCATCAACCCCCCCATAAACGTGACGCCCAGTACACTACCTAACTCATAAGCGACTTCCTCAATGGAGGCGGCCATCCCTGCTTTTTCATCTGGCGCATTCAGCATAATAGTGGTGGAAGCCGTGGTAAAAATGGCACCGAGCCCAAAGCCAACGCAAAATAAAAATGACAGTAACACAATGCCTGTAGAGGATTTGAACACCCACGTTAACCCTGCAACACCAATTAGCGTACAAGTGAATCCCAAAATCATCATCAATTTGGCACCGACTTTATGCAAATACATACCCGCTAAAGGCGCAGCGAGTACCGATGCGATAGGGATCGGAATAATGTACAACGCAGCCTCAAATGGGGTATACCCAAGAACCAACTGCAAGCGCTGGCTCAACAGCAATTCAACCCCCACAATAATAACCACAGACAAAATTGCCATCATAATCCCTGCAAAAAATTGCGGGTCACTGAGCAACTTGAAATCCAGCATGGGTTTTTCGGCGGTTAACTGTCGACGGCTAAAAATGACCAAAAATACAATGCCTACCACAGCCGCTATCAGCAACGTAAACCAATCAATATTCGGTTTACCCAGCTCTTTTAAGGCATAAATTGAGCCAATCAAGCCCACCAAAATAAATAAAGAGCCTAAATAATCAATAGGTTGATTAGAACTCTTACTACTTTTCGGAATTAAATAGAGTGCAAAAGGGATCACCAACAGAACCACCGGTACGTTGATCAAAAATACAGAGCCCCACCAAAAATGATTAAGCAATATACCACCAACTAGGGGTCCTATAGCCGCACCACCGGATGCCACAGCAGACCAAATACCAATCGCCAGCGCTCGCTCTTTAGGATCTAAAAATACTTGGCGAACAATTGCTAACGTCGCTGGCATACTAATCGCAGCACCGACCGCTAAAAAACCACGAGATAAAATTAAGCTGAATGCTGTTGGTGAAAATGCTGCACACAAAGAGGCAAGTGCAAATAGAGGCAATCCAAGTAGAAACATAAATTTATGCCCTACTTTATCACTTAACATTCCCGCAGCAGGTAAGAGACCTGCCACGACTAACGGATAAGCATTCATAATCCATAATTTTTCAGATGCTGTTGCACCTAAATCATGGGTTAACTTAGGTAACGCGGTATATAGTACGGTGACATCAATGACGATGAGAAATAACACACTCGATACTAATAGGAGGATAATCCAACGTTTATAATCTGTTATCATAAAATCTTCTCAACTTGTTTAATTGATCACCTTGATGGATGATCGTGTTACAATATAATTCCATACGTACGTATTGAAAAGAGGTTTTTTTTAAATGGGACGTCAACGAACGATTGATCGTGAGAAAGTGCTGGAAGCAGCAGAAGAGATTGTTATCAAACAAGGTGCTACTGCACTCACGATTGATGCAGTCGCCAAATCAATGGGGATTTCCAAAGGTGGAGTCCAATACTGCTTTGGTAATAAAGAAGCGTTAATTGATGCGATGTTTGAACGTTGGGGTCACTCTTATGATGAAATTTTTAACCAAAAAATCGCGGAGGATAATTCCCCTGAGGGTCGCGTAATTGCCCACATGAAAGCCACTGCCGATCACGATAAAACCAGTATTGCCAAAGGTGCTGCGTTAATGGCATCACTGCTTCAGACGCCTGAATATTTAGAAAGCACTCGTAAGTGGTATCGAGAACGTATTGCAAACTTAGATTTATCGACTGAAAGGGGTAAACGTGCCCGACTGTTATTTTTAGCCACTGAAGGTGCCTTCACGTTACGCTATTTTGGTTTAATGGATATCGATGACGAAGAATGGCAGGGGATTTTTACCGATATGATCAGCGAATTTAATAAGCCTTAATCGCAAGGCATATATTGCTATATGCCTCTACTTGATTGTTATTTGTTATTTCTTATTTTTTATCGTAAACACTCGGTACAAATACATTTCGTTCGATCATTTTTTCAATTTGCTTGTTCAAAATGGTTTCGCGATAGTGTTTATGATTACCCTGTGGCTCATTCAGATACGTATTTTTTGGGTAGATTGGATTTTCATAAATGAGCTGGGCGCATTCAGTTCGAATATCTTTCAGCCAGTTACTGACCGAAGCATTCGCGCGATGATAGCGCATCGCTTCAATGTCAATCACCCCGTAAACATAGGTTGACCCGTTAGTATCTTCTTGTTTACCAACAATTTTACCTTTATAGTCGACTATCAGTGAACGACCGCCACCACAGTCAATAGGCGCTTGCGTGGTTGGAAACATATACATTGAGCCAATATTAGGCGCGACAACATAGAAGTTATTTTCCAATGCTCGGGCACGGTTGGATATCTCAAACAAATCATTTTCAGTAAATGGTGTCGGTAATGATGCTCGATACACCACTTCAGCTCCATTTAATGCCAGACCTCGACCATTTTCAGGAAAATTTCCTTCCATCGCCATCATGATCCCTAAACGACCAATTTCGGTATCAACAACAGGCCAAAAAGACTGTAATGAGCGTCCATATTTTTTAATCCACTCATCATACAGATCATGAGGAGATGCCGACCGCTCACAGGGCAGTAAAGAGGACATTTTATGGTGTTTCAGAATAATGTTACCTTTCGGGTCAATAATAAACCCGACGTTAAACATAATTCCCGGCCAATCAGGATCACGTGTTTTCGCCTGCGCCATGATGTAAACATTTTGAGATTTCGCTAACTCACCTAACCTATCGGTTTCTGGGCCTGGGATATCAATAGCCCCATCTTTTAAGAATTCCGCAATAGGCAAATCCAGCGCTTCATCATTGAAGCCTTGTAAAGCTCCCTCAGGAAGGACGAGTAACCTCACTGGAAGATCTAATGAAGATAGCCACAGCGCACCATGGGATAGCTCTTCAAGATGGTCGATATTTTTCATAATATCGCTACGGGTTTTTATTCCCCACGTTGTTGGCACTAAACCCACTACACCATATGGCTTTATCATAATAATTCTCCGATTTTATTTTCGAGTTACCTGCATTTTGCATTGTTCAAAAATCAAACTCATCGAATATTATTCATATGTTAATTTTATGTCAAATATATATTAATTTTCATTTTATGGATATTTACGCTTAGTTTTATCACTATTCATAACTAATATTTCAATTGAAAATTTAAGCTATAAACATATTAATAACCTGCTATAAACCCTATTTATTACAAATATAACCTAACGTTACTTTTGTTTTATACAGTTGCAAATCAATTTGTTACGTAATTTTAAATCTTTTTAATTTCTGCATGAAAGTAATATAGGAATACATTTTCATTTATAAAATAAAAGGAGAAATAAATATAAATCTTAAGATTTATTAATATTTAATACAAAAACAAAAAATGCATGAAATATCCGCTTACTGCACTTATTGTACATTTCATTAACATTTCTATTGTGATTTAACTTAAAAAAGTAAAGTGTATTGTCGGCTTTTCAGATTTAAAAAATATACGTACTTGCCATTAAAAAATATCGATCGAATAACGATTAGAGAGTGATTTATGACAATACAAACATCTGAAATTACATCTGTATCCTCAAAACGCACGACCTTTAAAGTCATGCTGGTTTGCTGGCTAAGCATTTTATTTGAAGGTTATGACGTCGGGGTTATGGGTGCGGTTTTACCCACACTCTCTGAATATAAAGAGTGGAATTTAACCCCAATTGAATTAGGCGCCTTGAGCAGTTATACCCTCGTGGGAATGTTCTTTGGTGCTTTTATTATCGGAACGTTAAGCGAGTTATATGGTCGACGACGCATGCTATTAATTTGCGTTACGCTGTTTTCGTCCACCATGTTAGCCACCGCTTTAGCGCCAACACCTTGGTTTTTTGGATTAATGCGATTTATCGGTGGTATCGGTCTTGGGGGGGTTATTCCTGTCGCTGCCGCCCTCACAATAGAATATTCCCCAACCGAAAAAAGATCGTTCAACTATGCCATCATGTACTCGGGCTATTCACTCGGTATTTTATGTGCTGCACTCGTTGCTATCGCTATTCTTAGCCAATTTGGTTGGCGTGGCGTGATGATAGTCGGTGCTTTACCCTTGCTGTTAATCTGGCCGATGTCTCGCCTGTTACCTGAATCTATTGAATACCTCAACAATCGAGGGTTACACGATAAAGCGAAAAAATTGGCTGAAAAGCTTGAAGTTACCTATCACGAACCCGTGAAACACGAAAAACAAGCTTCCCGCAGTTTAAAAGAAGTGGTTGCGATTATCTTTTCCAAAGACTACCTACGAGCAACTTGCTGTTTCTGGGTTGCGCTGTTTTGTGGTGGTTTCATTGTTTACGGGCTCAATACTTGGCTACCCTCCATTATGCGTAAAGAAGGTTACGATCTGGGCTCCAGCTTAACCTTCTTAGTGGTGTTCAGTTTGTCTTCAGCACTAGGTGGGTTATTCCTCGGGAAAGTCGCCGATAAATGCGGCGCTAGAGGAACTGTTGCGTTCTTCTTTATGCTTGGCGCTATGGGTATTGGTTTGATGGTATTTAAACAAAATATCTATATGAACTATTTACTTGTCGGTCTTGCTGGGATTGGCTGCATTTCTGCGCCACTCATCCTAACGGGCTATGTGGCGCATTTCTATCCATCAAGCGTACGGGCTTCTGCAACCGGTTGGACAATGAGTATTTCCCGTGTAGGTGCCATGTCTGGACCGATGTTTGGAGCGTATATTGCCAGCTTGGGTGTCGCAAGTAGTTGGAACTTTGCAGCATTCTCAGCCGTAACCGTCATTGGCGGTATTGCTGTCATGCTACTTCCTAGTAAGCGTCTATAGATAATAGATAAAAAATCCCCTCTACCATTGAGAGGGGATTTTTTCTTCAGTGTTATCTATTCAGGATTATCACCAAAAACGGTTAATTTGCTCACGCAATGCTTCAGCCGTCGCTTTTCCTTTTTCCCCGACCAACGCTCGACCGGCAATAAAGGCTTTCGCTTTGATGCCTTCAAAAAGGTGAATATCTTCTGGCACAATACCGCCTGTTATCGACAATTCGAGACCTAAATCAGAAAGTTGGCGCATTTTGGTAAGATCTTCAGGCCCCCAACCGACTCCGGCTAATTCAGCATCACGGGAACGGTGGTAAATCGCCTGTTTGATCCCTAAATCCACCCAGCGCTGCGCATCGTCTAATGTCCAATTACCATACAGCTCAATTTGAATTTCACGCTTAAATTCATCCGCCACTTTTTTACACGCAGTGATGGTGGCAATATGCGCGGCCGCAGAAACCGTGATCCAATCGGCTCCGGCTTCGAATGCCATTTTGGATAAAATAGCGCCACCATCTGTCGTTTTCATGTCACACACAATAATGTGGGATGGATGATTACGACGCAGCGTCGATACCGCGTTCATTCCTTCGGCAAAAGCTAAAATGGTACCAATTTCAATTACATCAACAAAAGACTCAACGTTATTAGCGACTACCAGCGCATCTTTCAGATTCGTTTGGTCTAATGCAATTTGAATTAAAGGTTTAGTCATTTGATTATCCTAGTGTTTAGATTAATTCGGAGATTTCATACATAGCGGCTTAAGCTAATGCAGCATCAATCACCTGATAAACATCTTCAGCGCTGGTACAGCGGCGAATTTTATCGAGGTCAATCCCCGTTTCGCTCTCCTCATCATCCAACACTTGAGTCACTTCCATTAAACCTTCCATATGCTCATCAGAAGAGCTACCCGCTAAAGTGATCAAGACATCTACAGGTTCACTTTCCCCATCAAATACAATGGGTTCTTTAAGAGTGACTAAAGCAAAAGCTGTTTTTAAGACACCATTTTCAGGGCGAGCATGAGGCAAGGCTAAATTAGGAGCAATACAGATATAAGGACCTAACTCTTTGACGCTGCTAATAATTGCTTCATGGTAGTCCGGTAAAATCGCACCTGATGCAATGAGCATATCGGTGCCAATCTTAATCGCATCCTGCCAATTATCCGCCGAGGCGTGTAACTGAATGGAATTGTTCTCCATTAGAGATTGTTTAAAACCCATGGCATTGCTCTCCTATGGTCATGGACACTCATCACTGAATACCCATGACAAATTTAGTTATTGGATTTATTTCGATTCACTAAAGTTATTATGAATAATTGACAGTAATTCATCGCCGAATGAGTTCGGGTTTAACATGTTCTGAACGCCCAGAATGAATTTGCCTTCCCCTGCATCCATTTCGGATGAGAGATGCTTGGATGAAACAATGATATCGGTGTTCGCCAATTTTGATTTGTAATCCGAGACCGCGCAGGAATCCATAACATGAGGAATGCCCTTACTTTCAAGATATTTGGCAATTTTCATTTTCATCATCATTGATGAACCCTGCCCATTACCACACACGGCGAGGATACTGACAGGTCTAGCACTGCTTGAAATAGGTTGCTGGGTTTGCTCGTTCTCAATATTCTGCGCTACCTGTGGCTCTACCGCCGCAGCCGCTTGAGCATCTTCTTCTGCACGCAATCTTTTCGATGCAAAGTACATATAAACAAATGACAGTCCAATCAACACAAAGAAAAAATATTTTGAGAAAGAGAGACCTTGCATCACAGGAGGGAAAACTAATGCCCAGTCAGCCATTCCCATCCAGCCGCTAAAATCTGTTCCTTGTTGGCTAAATAACGATATCGCCCATGCCGATCCAAAGACCTCAATAATCCCCATCACAAAACAGATTTTCATAACGGCTTTCCAGCCACCAAAATGGTTAGCAAACACCCCTATCGTGGCATTAGAGAAGAACATCGGAATAAAGCCTGGAATAATCATGATCGGAGAGCTTAATCCCAACATGATTAACACCGCAGTAAACTGACCTAATGCCCCCCACATGAAACCAAACACCATTGCATTTGGCGAGAATGCGTAAATTGCGGCGCAGTCAATGGCAAGGACAGCATTAGGAATAACACGCTCAGAAATTCCTTTAAATGCTTCAGACAGCTCGGCGACAAACATCCGCACCCCAGTCACGATGATCTGAATGGCGACTGCGAATTTCAAACCGGTTTCTAAAATATAGATACTCCAATGGGTTTTCCCTGCCATTTCTTGCAGGTTAGTTAATCCAAAGGAAAGGAGGATGATACCGAAGAAAACCGTCATAACAATGGCAGTGGCAGCAATGCTATCATGGAAAATATGCAGCCATTTCGGCAACTTAAGATTATCGACGCTATCATTTTTATCACCGAGCTTATGCGCTATTTTGGTAGCAATCCATGATGCGACTTGTTGCTGGTGACCAATTGAAAACCCAGCTCCACCAGTGACAGATTCCGTTGGCTTAAACATAATATTGGACGAAATGCCCCAATATAGCGCCATCAGAATTGCAGAATAGATAATGGTTTCCCACATACTGGTTCCCAGCACAAAATAGAATACTGCAATCAATCCTGCTTGCTGGAACATGATATGCCCCGTCAGCATAATGGTGCGTATTCCCGTAATACGACGGAACAGAACCAACAGTATGTTAATACCCAATGCAATCAGCACCGTATAACCCACCCATGAATAGTTATCTCCCATGGTTTCCATGGTCGCCATCATTGAGGTATAAGGGTCAATAACTGAGCCGGTAAGGTGATGATACTCTGACATTTTGGCAATGACAGGTTTGAAACTGGAGACTAATGTGTCGGCACCCACTTGCACTAACATAAAGCCGACGATGGTTTTAATGGTTCCTTTTAGGATGGTCGTACCATCTCTCTTTAGAAGCCAGTAGCCAATCAACGTGACTAATCCCAGTAATAACGGGGCTTTTGTCATCACTTGGCTGTAAAAAATATAGAATGAGTCGTACAGAAAATCCATATTTTTACCCCTAAATCAAATTTAGTGTGAATTATTATCTTATTTAAAAGTACATTACCCTGATCACAGACAAGCATTCTCACGCTATAATCAAACAGTTTATCAATTCAATCACTCAAATACATTTTGCAATCATAAGTAATCATTAAGTGCTCATTTATGATTGTTTAAAGTGATACTTTTTGACCAGCAAAAAACCCTACATTTGCTGTGTTGATCACAACAAATATAGTAAAAATTATATTTTACAGTTAGTTATATGTTTTATTTAACATGGGTAATTTTTGAAATTAGTAAGTTGACAATTTTCATTGTGATCATATAGAATCAAATCTAATCATTTTGAATCAAAAGTTGTCATACTGACTATCACCACTCACGACGAAAAATGATTATACAGAAATAAGGCGCGACACATGAATGAGACACAAAGACATCATGAAATTTTGTCTTTATTGAAAGAAAATCAAATCATTAACGTATCTTTCATTACAGAGCATTTTAATATCTCGCCTGCAACCGCCCGTCGAGATATCGCCAAACTGGATGAGCAAGGTAAGCTCAAAAAAATACGTAATGGTGCGGAGCGCATTGAAGAGAAAAAACGCAAATGGTCACCACTGAATATCAACAGTACCGATCATTACGAAGAGAAATCACAGATTGCGGTAAAAGCAGCGGAGCTTTGCCAACCCGGAGATAGCGTTGTTATCAACTGTGGTTCCACCGCATTTTTGCTAGGACAGCAGCTTTGTGGAAAAGGCGTGCAAATTGTGACCAACTATTTCCCGCTAGCCAGCTACTTGATTGAAGAAGAACACGAGGACGTGATTCTGATTGGCGGGCAATATAACCGAACACAAGGTATTTTTCTTAACCCAGCCCTCAGCACATTGATGGGCTATGCCGGAAACTGGATGTTTACCTCAGGGAAAGGGTTAACGGAAGCAGGGCTGTATAAAACAGATATGCTGACTGCCGTTGCTGAGCAACAGATGCTTGATCGCATAGATAAACTGGTTGTCGTTGTGGATAGTTCAAAAGTGGGAAGTCAAACTGGCATGCTTTTTTGCCCCACAAATAAAATTGACTATCTGATCACAGGTAAAAGCGCCGACCCGAAAATTCTCCAAGCCATCAAAGCCCAAGGCACGCAAGTCATCCTTGTATAATTAGACTAACAATCTAATTCAACGAATTAACAAATTTATTCTGTATTTCGCCTTATTTTCATTAATAAGGCGCTAATCCCCTACATTTGAAATTCTGGATAGGAAAGGTGTTGCTATGAGTAAAGTAAATGAAATTACCCGTGAATCTTGGATTTTAAGCACATTCCCTGAATGGGGAACATGGTTGAATGAAGAGATTGAAAAAACCGTTGTAGAGCCAAACACCTTCTCTATGTGGTGGCTAGGCTGTACAGGTATTTGGTTGAAAAGCGCAGGCAACACCAATATTTCCATCGATTTTTGGTGTGGAACTGGCAAAAAGACACAGAAAAATCCGCTGATGAACCAGCAACATCAAATGATGCGAATGGGGGGTGTTGAAGCATTACAGCCTAACCTACGTACCTCAATCTTCCCTCTTGATCCCTTTGCAATTAAAGATGTTGATGCCATTTTGGCATCCCATGATCATGCCGATCATATTGATGTTAACGTCGCTGCGGCGGTACTGCAAAACTGTGGCGATCATGTGAAATTTATCGGCCCACAAGCCTGTGTCAATCTGTGGACTGGCTGGGGTGTACCAGAAGATCGCTGTATTGTGGCAAAAGTCGGTGATGTGATTGAAGTGGGCGACATGAAAATTCGCGTACTGGATTCATTCGACCGAACAGCGCTAGTGACCTTACCAAAAGGTGTTTCGTCCTATGACAAAGCAATTTTAGATGGTATGGATGACCGTGCAGTGAACTATTTAATTGAAACCACAGGCGGTTCGCTCTATCACTCTGGTGACTCTCACTATTCCAACTATTACGCCGCACATGGTAACCGCTACAATATCGATGTTGCACTGCTTTCTTTCGGTGAAAACCCGCGTGGTGTCACTGATAAAATGACCTCATCCGATATTTTACGTGCCGCAGAGTCTTTAGATTGCACCACCGTCATTCCATTCCACCACGATATTTGGGCAAACTTCCAAAATGATCCACGTGAAATTGAAGTGCTGTGGAATATGAAAAAAGAGCGCTTACAATATAAATTTGCACCATTCTTCTGGCAAGTCGGAGGAAAATATACCTACCCTACGGATAAGGGGCGTATGCATTATCAGCATTTCAGAGGCTTCCAAGATATCTTTAAAAACGAACCTGAATTGCCGTATAAAGCCTTCTTGTAAGGTTGATATCGATTAAAAAAACAAAATCCGGTAAGGCGAATTCCTTACCGGATTTTTATTATCTTAATAAAACCGCTAACTTTATGTTAATCACAAAAATAGTGATTAAGGGATCACGCCCAGCAATTTAAACCAAAAATAATCCAGCGGCACCAAGAGGAAAAAGGTCAAAATAAACAAGATAAGGCACAATCTAATCCCATCCATTAACGGGACTTTTCCCATCCCCATCGCTACGACGATCGGAGACGCTTGGTAAGGCAACAATGGTGTTGAATAACCAATCACTTGCACCATAAGAACCGCAATCAGTGGGAAACCGGTAGCATTAGAGAGTGACTCTGCTAATGGGGTATAAAGCGCAGGAACACCATTGGCTGTCACTACAAAATTTAAACCGCTGGTCAGACCCACCAAACTACCAAAATCTATAAATGGGTTATTTGGATCAAGTGGTAGCATCTTCTGTAAGTAAGTACCAACCACCATGCCTACATTGGAATAACTCACTAATGTGGCAAGGCTCAAAATCCCTGCTACATAAATACAAGTGCGGATATTCACGGCTTTCACAAACTCGTCATTGGTGACAAACCCGACTTTCGGCAGTAAACAAAAACACGCGGCCACCAGCCCAACCCACGCAGGAGAAATACCATGAGCGGTATCCGTGATCCAAAATAACAACGTTATCGCTAATACGATGCCGAGCTTTTTCTCATCACGGCTCATCGGCGGTAAGGTTTTCTGCTCAGCTACTGGCTGCAATTTAGCGGGAAATAGGAAATAAATGCACAGAACAACCAACGAACCTTTGATAAGCCCTAAGATCGGCATATGCAGGAACAGATAATTTAAATAGGAAAGTTTAAGGTGATACGTGGTTTCTATTGCCCCCGCCATCACTAAATTAGGCACGTTGGCAGGCAATATTGTTGCCGACAGTTGGAAAGTACCAAAACCCACCGCCAGCGCTAATCCAATGCGTCCTCGGCTACCACTTTGTAACCCAACTTTGTCCGCAATCGCCATGACAATTGGCATTAATAATGCGATTCGCCCCATATTCGACGGCATAATAAATGCCAGTCCATAAGCGAGGATTACCACACCAATAATCAGCTTTAGCCATGAACTCGTGAAACGCCCTGAAATATGTTGAGCGATACGCTCCGCCAGCCCCACTTTATTGATGGCAAACCCGAGAATGAATCCACTCAGTACCAACCAAAATGCTTCTGAGGTAAACCCAGAAAAAATGACATTGGTCGGTGCTAAATGTAAACATGCCGCTGCGGCTAAAAACAGTAATGCAACCAGATATTCTGGTAACTTCCCTGTCGCCCAAAACCCTATTGTGATTGCGATGACAACCGCACTCAACCATTCTATGTCTGCCATCCACGTCGCCTTTATCTTGGTTTTATTATTTTCAATTATTGCTCGAAACTGCATCAAGAAAATTAAGTATACGTGAAATTAATACTCTATAGATGTATATATAACAAACTAAATACCATCGGTTTGTTATAGTTTATAAAGGTGATTTTATATACATTTAACTTTATTTTTTAACACTATAATAAATAAAGTAAACAATATGATTATACCGATTCCTTACTCAAAATATGTAGACCACCTCATCACCCAAAATAAAACAATCCCCAATGAATTAACTAAATCACAGCTCCATATCTTGGCTGTTAACAATATTCAATCTCAATTAATAAAGAGCAAATCTATTGAAATGATTGATAAATTTTCAGCTCAGATCCAATGCGGTAATATTTCGGTTAAAAATCTAAGAAAAATTGGCGAGGGTAGCTACGGAAATGCATATCGTTTTGAAAATTACGTTATAAAAGTGCCAAAAAAACCAGACCAGTTCGCACCAGAGTACGCTACCTGCAAAAGAACTTCGCGTATATTAAATGAAATCAATGGTCATCATTTTTCCAGAGCCTCCACCTTACCCGATACAGGCCAACGTATTTTAATCACTAAATTTGTCGATGGTGAAGATGCCCAACCATTAGAAGCCTTTGATTTTATAAAATCTCACCAACGTATCCTTCATGATTTTTATGTACAGGGAAATGTGAAGAAAGATAAACAGGGTAAATTATATTTAATCGATGCTGATCAAGTCACTCTATCTTATCAAGGTCGACGAAATTCAATAGCAAGTGAAGAGTTTTATGAAGATTTTGAATGTTTTCGTGGAGAGGAGCTGGTGGTTCCCAAAAGAATGAAATCGCCGGAAAAATACAGTTTAGACAGAATATCTTGATGGTAATAAAAAGCCAGTATAACTAAGTCCGTCATACTGGCTGTATTTTTAAAGCAGTGGATGATTACTCAACCGTCACCGATTTAGCGAGGTTACGCGGTTGGTCTACGTCAGTCCCTTTGATTAAGGCGACATGATAAGACAGGAGTTGTAGAGGAACAGTATAGAAAATTGGTGCAATTAACTCTTCCACATGAGGTAGAGAAACAATTTTCATATTTTCGCTCGCTTCAAAACCTGCATCTTGGTCAGCAAACACATACAGTAAACCGCCACGCGCACGCACTTCTTCAATGTTAGATTTCAGCTTTTCTAGCAATTCGTTATTTGGTGCAACGATGATGACTGGCATATCCGCATCAATGAGTGCCAATGGACCATGTTTCAATTCGCCCGCAGCGTAAGCTTCTGCATGAATGTAAGAGATCTCTTTCAGCTTCAGTGCGCCTTCAACGGCAATAGGGAACTGGTCACCACGACCTAAAAACAGTGCATGGCTCTTATCAGAGAAATCTTCAGCTAATGCTTCAATCACTTTATCCTGAGATAACATGCTTTCAATGCGCGCTGGCAATGCATGCAGAGCCGTTGCGATACGCTCTTCTAACTCTGGTTTTGCCCCTTTGAGGCGGCCCATGTAAGCCACCAACATTAACAATACGGTTAGCTGGGTTGTGAATGCTTTCGTCGACGCAACACCAATTTCCGCACCGGCTTTGGTCATCAGGGAAAATTCAGATTCGCGAACTAATGAAGACGCACCCACGTTACAAATTGCCAGCGATGTTAAGTAACCTAGCTCTTTCGATAAACGTAGAGCCGCTAATGTATCCGCCGTTTCCCCTGATTGGGAAATGGTGATCATTAAGCTACCTTTACGGTGAGCGGGTTTACGGTAACGGTACTCTGACGCAATTTCAACATCACATGGAATACCAGCGAGTGATTCAAACCAGTAACGCGCAACCATACCTGCGTTATAGGAGGTTCCGCACGCTACGATTTGGATATGATCAACTTGAGATAGAATTTCGCTGGCTTTCGAACCTAATT
This sequence comes from Providencia sp. PROV208, assembly GCF_028479465.1. NCBI lineage: Bacteria > Pseudomonadati > Pseudomonadota > Gammaproteobacteria > Enterobacterales > Morganellaceae > Providencia > Providencia sp. PROV208. The sequence goes on from NZ_JAMPNS010000020.1 coordinate 61,919, forward strand.
CGCTCAGGTCGATGCCATTATTTTGGCTAAAACGCCCTTCAAGAGTGTTCTTAATTGCCATCGGCTGTTCATAAATCTCTTTTTGCATGTAATGGCGGTAAGCGCCTTTATCACCTGCATCGTATTGAACATTCGATTCAATCTGTTCACGCTCAACTGGTGCGCCTTGCTTATCAAAAATACGCACAGTGCGGCGAGTCACTTCAGCAATATCCCCTTCTTCAAGGTAGATAAAGCGACGGGTGACAGGCAATAACGCCAATTGGTCGGAAGCTAAGAAGTTTTCGCCAACACCAAGGCCGATAACCAGTGGGCTACCAGAACGCGCAGCAACGAGTAAATCAGGATTACGGCTATCCATAATCACAGTGCCATAAGCGCCACGTAATTGTGGGATCACTCGCTGAACCACTTCCAGTAATGTACCGCCTTGCTGCTGTTCATGATGAACAAGGTGCGCAATAACTTCGGTGTCAGTATCTGAACTGAAGATATAACCGAGTTTTTTCAGCGCTTCTTTCAGTTCTAAATAGTTTTCGATAATTCCGTTGTGAACAACGGCGATATAACCTGAGGTATGAGGGTGAGCATTACGCTCACTTGGAATACCATGAGTCGCCCAACGAGTATGCGCGATACCCGTTCCACCAGAAACAGGATTTTTTTCTGCTTCTTCCGCCAGCATTTGTACTTTACCGACTTCACGTAAGCGTTGCAGATGACCTTCATGATCAACCACCGCCATACCCGCAGAGTCATAACCACGGTATTCTAAACGGCGAAGACCTTCTAACAGAATTTCCGCGATATCACGTTGTGCGACAGCACCAACAATTCCACACATATTAAGTTATTCCTAAATAAAGGGGTTATTCCCCTCTTATTGTCGCAACCTGATTATTGTTCAGCTTTCGCTGTTCCCCAGCCTTGTAGAAACGGGGAATTTTATTGTTTTATTTGTTTGCTACTTTTGTAGCGATTTTTATATTAAAAAAACTGACCGACATTGCTTAGACTGCTAATTCTTAGATAACTAATTCGTTCATAGCTAATCATAGGAGAGACTTGAATATCTCTCCTCAATATTTACTTATGTTTTATTTACTTATTTTTTCTTTACTGGGCGCTGCCAGTTTTTAATGTGCGTCTGTTTCACGCGGCTCACCACCAGCTCACCTTCGTTAATATCACGAGTGACTGTAGTACCCGCTCCAATTGTAGCGCCATTAGCCACACTGACTGGGGCAACCAACTGAGTGTCTGATCCAACAAACACATCATCACCAATAACCGTTTTAAACTTATTCACACCATCATAGTTACAGGTAATCGTACCCGCACCGATATTCACGTTACTACCAATTTGTGCGTCACCTAGGTAGCTTAAATGCCCTGCTTTAGAGCCTAAGCCCAGAGACGCATTTTTCATTTCAACAAAGTTACCCACATGGGATTTCGCTGCTAATTTAGCACCTGGGCGTAAGCGAGCGAAAGGACCAACGGTACATTCCGTGGATAATTCAGAATTTTCAATCACAGAGTATGGGCTGATAATTGAGTTATCGCCAATCACACAGTTTTTAAGGACACAGCCAGTTTGGATCTGAACGTTATTACCCAGTGTTACGTTACCTTCGATGATCACGTTGGTGTCGATCACCACATCACGCCCATGAGTTAAGGTTCCGCGAATATCAAAACGGGCAGGGTCAATCAGCATCACGCCCGCTAACAGTAATTTTTCAGCTTGTTCTTTCTGGTAGATGCGCTCTAATGCAGCTAATTGCAGACGGTTATTCACCCCTTCCATTTCACTGAGATGGCTCGGATGCACAGTCGCAATTTTGTTACCTTCTTTATGAGCAAGCGCAATAATATCGGTAATGTAATACTCACCTTGGGCATTATTATTGTTCAGTTGGCTTAACCAGCGCTTAAAGTCTTTCCCGCTTGCCACCATAATACCCGTGTTGATTTCTTGGATTTTACGCTGCTCTTCGTTGGCATCTTTTTGCTCAATGATACCAACCACTTCACCATTTTCACGAATAATACGGCCATAACCCGCAGGGTTATCGAGAATAACAGTGAGTAAACCAATACCGCCTTCCGGCTTAGCTTCAACGAGTCGCTGTAATGTGTCTTTAGCGATCAGCGGTACATCGCCATACAGCATAACAATGTCTTCATCATCTTGGAAATGCGGTGCAGCTTGCTGCATAGCATGACCCGTACCCAATTGTTCTGCTTGTAGAACCCAATTGAGGTTTTGTTCACCCAGTTTTTCTTTCAGTAAATCACCGCCATGTCCGTATACCAGATGAATATCCGACGCACCGATTGATTTCGCAGTATCAATCACATGCTGAACCATTGGTTTACCTGCCAGCAAATGCAGAACTTTAGGTAAGTCTGAATACATCCGTGTGCCTTTACCGGCAGCTAAAATCACGACACTTTTTCTTTGCACAGTCATATTTTCCTGAAACTCCAACTTTGGGGTGAAAGTAAACCTATTTCCTGCATAAATTACTACATATTTCGCACAAATAAAAAAGCCAGTTAGTCAAACTAACTGGCTTTTTCTATATTGCTATCATTACATAAGCTTTTTAGTTAACTCGATAACTCGAAGTTTCGCTATTGCTTTTGCAAGTTCTGCTGATGCCTGAGCATAATCAACATCGCCGTGTGCTTTGCGGACATGTTCTTCCGCTTTGCGTTTAGCTTCCACTGCACGAGCTTCGTCTAAATCTTTACCACGGATCGCTGTATCAGCGAGTACGATAACGCCAGTTGGTTGAACTTCTAAAATACCGCCGGAGAGGTAAATTAGTTCTTCTTCACCAAACTGCTTCGTAATGCGCACCATGCCCGGTTTTATGGCAGTCAGCAGCGGGGTATGCTGCGGATAAATCCCCAACTCACCTTCACTACCTGTCACCTGAATTTTTTGTACTAAGCCTTCAAACATCTGTTTTTCCGCGCTTACTACTTTCAGGTAGTATGTCATTGCAGCTACCATATCAACCTCTCGTCAGATGGATTAAAGCTTTTTCGCTTTTTCCACAGCTTCTTCAATGGTACCAACCATGTAGAACGCTTGTTCTGGCAGGTGGTCGTAATCACCGTTCAGGATGCCGCTGAAGCCACGGATAGTGTCTTTCAGAGAAACGAACTTACCTGGTGAACCAGTAAAGACTTCTGCAACGAAGAATGGTTGAGACAGGAAGCGCTGGATCTTACGAGCACGAGCAACAACCAGTTTGTCTTCTTCAGACAGTTCGTCCATACCTAGGATTGCAATGATGTCTTTCAGTTCTTGGTAACGTTGCAGAATAGACTGAACGCCACGCGCAACATCATAGTGCTCTTGACCAACGACCAGTGGGTCTAATTGACGGCTAGTAGAATCCAGAGGGTCAACCGCAGGGTAGATACCCAGAGACGCGATTTGACGGCTCAGAACTACCGTTGCATCTAAGTGAGCAAAGGTTGTTGCTGGTGATGGGTCAGTCAAGTCATCCGCAGGAACGTAAACCGCTTGAACGGAAGTGATAGAACCAGTTTGAGTTGAGGTAATACGTTCTTGAAGAACACCCATCTCTTCCGCCAGCGTTGGTTGATAACCTACCGCTGATGGCATACGACCTAACAGTGCTGATACTTCAGTACCTGCCAGTGTATAACGATAAATGTTGTCAACGAACAGCAGTACGTCACGACCTTCGTCACGGAATTTTTCAGCCATAGTCAGACCAGTCAGCGCAACACGCAGACGGTTTCCTGGCGGCTCATTCATCTGGCCATAAACCAGTGATACTTTATCCAGAACGTTTGAGTCTGTCATTTCATGATAGAAGTCGTTACCTTCACGGGTACGCTCACCAACACCGGCGAACACTGAGTAACCTGAGTGCTCAATCGCGATGTTACGGATCAGTTCCATCATGTTTACGGTTTTACCAACACCCGCACCACCGAACAGACCTACTTTACCACCTTTCGCGAATGGACAGATTAAGTCCATTACTTTGATACCGGTTTCCAGCAGTTCAGTTGAGTTAGCTAATTCTTCGTAGCTTGGTGCAGCACGGTGAATAGACCAGCGCTCTTCTTCGCCGATATCACCTTTCATGTCGATTGGTTCACCCAGAACGTTCATGATACGTCCCAGAGTTGCTTTACCGACTGGTACTTCGATTGGGTGCTCTAAGTTTACAACTTCTAAACCACGGCTCAGACCATCTGATGTACCCATTGCGATACAACGGACAACACCACCACCTAACTGTTGTTGAACTTCCAACACCAGTTTTTCTTTACCGTTAATAACCTCAAGAGCATCGTACACTTTTGGTACGTTATCTTGAGGGAACTCGACGTCCACAACGGCGCCGATTACCTGGATAATCTTTCCAGTAGCCATCTTGAATCCTCTACGTAATTCGTAAACCTAGCTGTTAAACCGCGGCAGCACCAGAAACGATCTCGGTCAGTTCCTGAGTAATGCTGGCCTGACGAGCTTTGTTGTAAACCAACTGCAACTCTTTGATCAGGTTTCCACCGTTATCTGTAGCGGCTTTCATCGCTACCATTCGAGCGGCCTGCTCACTAGCTAGGTTTTCAACGACGCCCTGATAAACCTGCGACTCGATATAACGACGCAGCAGGGTATCCAGCAACGCCTTAGGATCGGGTTCATATAAATAATCCCAAGATTTCTTCTTCAGCGTTTCGTCATCGCTTGCAGGCAATGGCAGTAACTGAAGAATCGTTGGCTCTTGAGACATTGTATTGACGAACTTGTTGTTCACCACATACAGTTTATCTAAACGCCCTTCATCATAGGCTTGTAGCATAGAGTTAACTGGGCCAATCAAGTCAGAAAGGGTTGGGTTATCACCCATTCCGGTTACTTGCGAAACGACATTGCCGCCTACAGAACCGAAGAATGCTACCGCTTTAGAACCGATTAAAGCCAAATCAACCTGAACGTTTTTCTCAGACCACGTTTTCATGTCTGCCAGCAGTTTTTTGAACAGGTTAACGTTCAAACCACCACACAGACCACGGTCTGTTGAAACAACCAAATACCCGACGCGCTTAACTTCACGCTCTTCGAGATATGGATGTTTATATTCCAGATTACCTAATGCAAGGTGACCAATCACACTGCGCATGGTTTCTGCATAAGGACGGCTGGCCGCCATGCGTTCCTGCGTTTTACGCATTTTGGACGCCGCGACCATTTCCATCGCTTTAGTGATTTTCTGCGTGTTTTGCACGCTTCCAATCTTGGAACGTATCTCTTTTGCGCCGGCCATTTCTGCTTCTCCTTATTAACCAGACGGCCCATAAAAATTCACGGGCCGAATAGTATTACCAGGACTGGGTGGCTTTGAATGACTCGAGCAGTTTATTCAACTTAGCTTCGATATCATCGTTATATTTGCCCGCCAGACCAATTTCGTTCATAAGGTCAGCATGCTCGCGCTGTGCAAATGAAACTAATGCAGCTTCGAATGCACCAATTTTTGCTAACTCAACATCGTCCAGATATCCACGCTCTGCAGCGAACAGAGACAGTGCCTGCTCTGCTACTGACATTGGTGCATACTGTTTCTGTTTCAGCAGTTCAGTTACTTTCTGACCATGGCTCAACTGTTTACGAGTTGCGTCATCGAGGTCGGAAGCAAACTGAGCAAACGCTGCCAGTTCACGGTATTGAGCCAGTGCTGTACGGATACCACCAGACAGTTTCTTAATGATTTTAGTCTGAGCAGCACCACCAACACGAGATACTGAAATACCTGGGTTAACCGCTGGACGAATACCAGAGTTAAACAGGTTAGATTCCAGGAAGATCTGACCATCTGTAATCGAAATTACGTTTGTTGGTACGAATGCAGAAACATCACCCGCTTGAGTTTCAATGATTGGCAGAGCAGTCAATGAACCTGTTTTACCTTTCACTTCACCTTTCGTGAATGCTTCTACGTAATCAGCGTTAACGCGAGCAGCACGCTCAAGTAAACGTGAGTGCAGATAGAAAACATCACCAGGGTATGCTTCACGTCCAGGTGGACGACGCAGTAACAGTGAAATTTGACGGTATGCGACAGCCTGTTTAGACAGGTCATCATAAACGATCAGCGCATCTTCACCGCGGTCACGGAAATATTCACCCATCGCGCAGCCAGAGTATGGTGCTAAGTATTGCAGTGCAGCTGATTCAGATGCAGTTGCAACAACAACAATGGTATTTTCCAGAGCGCCGTGCTCTTCCAGTTTACGTACTACGTTAGAAATAGTTGATGCTTTCTGTCCGATAGCAACGTAAACACATTTGATGCCAGAATCACGTTGGTTGATGATTGCATCGATCGCCAGAGCTGTTTTACCAGTTTGACGGTCACCGATGACAAGCTCACGCTGACCACGGCCGATTGGAATCATCGCATCGACTGATTTATAACCAGTCTGTACTGGTTGATCAACTGATTGACGGTCGATAACACCCGGAGCAATAACTTCTACAGGAGAGAAGCCATCGTGCTCAACAGGACCTTTACCATCAATTGGTTGACCCAGAGTATTCACTACACGTCCTAACAGGCCACGGCCTACTGGAACTTCAAGAATACGACCAGTACATTTAACTTTCATGCCTTCTGCTAAATCAGCATAAGGACCCATCACAACAGCACCAACAGAGTCACGCTCTAAGTTCAGTGCGATTGCGTAACGGTTGCCAGGCAGTGCGATCATTTCACCCTGCATGACTTCGGCTAAACCGTGAATACGAATGATACCGTCGTTAACGGAAACAATCGTACCTTCATTGTGAGCTTCACTCACAACATCGAACTGAGCAATACGCTGTTTGATCAGTTCGCTGATTTCGGTGGAATTCAGTTGCATATGCTCCAGTCCCCTTAAGACTGCAAGACGTCAGTTAAACGCTCTAAGCGACCGCGGACACTTCCGTCAATGACGAGGTCTCCAGCACGAATGATCACTCCAGCAATAACAGACTTATCAATTTTGCAATTCAGCTTAACTTTGCGTGACAGACGTTTTTCCATCGCTGCAGAAATTTTAGCTGACTGCTGTTCACTCAGTTCGTTCGCAGAAAGAACATCAACTTCAACAGTTGATTCCAGCGTATCGCGCAATTGAATAAATTGAGCTAATACTTCTGGCATCGTTGTTAAACGACCGTTTTCCGCCATAACACGAATCAGATTTTGAACATGCTCGTCAATTTCATCTCCACAAACAGAGATAAACGTTTTAGCTAATGTTTCTGGTGCAATAGAACCAGAAAGCAGCTCACCAACCTGTGCATTGCGCGTCACCTCAGAGGTGAAGGCCAGCATTTCTTGCCATTTAGCAACAGCTTGGTTTTCCACAGCAAAGTCAAAAGCTGCTTTGGCGTAGGGGCGAGCTACAGTAGCGATTTCAGACATGCCCCTCCCTCCTTACAGTTCAGCGACTAGTTTATCAACGATGTCGCTGTTAGCAGCTTCATCCACGGAACGTTCGATGATCTTCTCGGCACCTGCGATAGCAAGCATCGCAACCTGTTTACGTAACTCTTCACGTGCACGTTTACGCTCAGCATCAATTTCAGCTTGCGCTTGTGCTACGATTTTTGCACGTTCTGCTTCTGCTTCCGCTTTAGCTTCATCAATCATTTGAGTGCGTTGTTTATTCGCTTGCTCGATGATGACTTGAGCTTCAGCTTTCGCTTTTTTCAGTCGGTCGGTTGCGTCGGTTTGCGCCAGTTCCAGGTTCTTTTTAGCACGTTCTGCGGAAGATAAACCGTCAGCAATTTCTTTTTGACGTTTTTCTATGGCCGCCATAATTGGTGGCCATACATACTTCATACAGAACAAAACAAACAGGACAAACGCGATAGCCTGGCCGAGGATTGTTGCATTTAGATTCACAGACAATACCTCTTATTTATTAGTTAGTTAATGTTCTTAATATGTGCCGTAACGTTAATTAGGCAACAGCGAACATTACATATAAGCCCAGACCAACAGCAATCATCGGAATAGCATCGACCAGACCCATTACGATAAAGAACTGTGTACGCAGCAGAGGAATTAAATCTGGCTGACGAGCAGCGCCTTCTAAAAATTTACCACCTAGGATGCCGATACCGATCGCAGCACCGATCGCCGCTAAACCCATCATAATAGCGGCAGCCATGTACAGCAGATCCATACTCAGGTTTTCCATGACAGTCTCCAGTTTGTTTCAGTTAATACAATTATTGATAATAAAATTAGTGCTCTTCAGATGCCATCGACAGATAGACAACAGTCAGAACCATAAAAATAAAGGCTTGTAGCGTAATAATCAGTATGTGGAAGATAGCCCAAGGCAGGCTTAACAACCACTGTGACCACCACGGAAGCAGAGCCGCGATAAGAATAAAGATCAATTCACCTGCATACATGTTACCAAACAGTCGCAGACCGAGTGATACAGGTTTTGACAGCAGGCTAACCCCTTCAAGAATCAAGTTTACAGGGATAAATACCGGATGGTTGAAAGGCTGCATAGTGAGCTCTTTCGTGAATCCGCCAATTCCTTTCATCTTGATGCTGTAAAAGATTATTAGGATAAACACACCAATTGCCATCGACATCGTGATACTTACATCTGCGGTTGGAACAATACGCAGAGCAGGTAAACCTAAATAGTGCTCACCGATGTATGGGATGAAATCAATTGGAAGTAGATCCAGAAGGTTCATTAAAAATACCCAGACGAACACTGTTAATGCCAGAGGGGCAATAACTTTGCTCTTCCCGTGATACATATCACGGACTGAGTTATCAACGAAACCAATGATCAGTTCTATTGCAGTCTGTAACTTACCGGGTACGCCACTAGTCGCATTGGCTGCAACTTTTCTAAATAGCCACAGGAATAAAGCCCCGAGAACTACTGAGAAAAAAAGCGAGTCAATGTTTAACGCCCAAAACGTTGGACTAGCGTGGGGATCGACCAACTCAAAGGTACGTAGATCCAGCTGAAGGTTTCTCAGATGGTGACCTATGTACTCATTTGTAGTCATCACTTCTCCTGATGCAGACATGATGCCTCTTACCCTTTTGTAGTTTAAAAATACTTACCGTTTTACAACGGCTGGTGCAACAATCTGAACAATCAGCACCGCTAAATAGGTCAAACCCAGTGGTGTTAGTGACGCTTTAAACACACCAAAAGCAACAACTAAGACAGTAATTGTTGTAACAACCTTTAACCCTGCTCCTAATGCAAAGAACCAGGCTATGCGGATAGGTTCATCCTCTTCTTTTGCTTTTTGAAAGCGTGATAGCAGCATAAATACGATATTTGGTAACCAGCATGCTAACCCACCAGCAAGAGCAGAGGCCCCCCATTCTATACTATTTGCACAGAAAGCCCCACTGAGGATTACAAAAGTTATTAACTGAATAGACAGTTGCTTAGTCGCATTACTGCCATAAAGGGAAACAAACATAACTTGTGTACTCCCAGCTCTCTCAGCCTAAGAAACGCTAAGGGTTGTATAAAACTGCCTTTGCTTAAATGTGTCAAGAGACAAAAACGTGCAAATTATACGGGCAGGCGAAATGAATTCAATCAGTAAGTAGCGAAAAGGTGAATAAATATTTAATTTTTTCGAGATAGCGCAGAATTAAGACAGGTGAGATTAATAATTTATTAACGATTAGTCGCCTAAAAATAACTTTATGTGATTAAGATCACAACAAATAGTAATCTCTTGATTAATAACCACACTCTTTATCTGGTTAGGAACCTATTTTTAAGCCATAAATCAAATAATTAAACTTGTTATTTTTTACACAAAAAATAGCAAATGATAATTTGAATATTTCATTATTAATGCTAAAACGATTTAGTAAAAATATTAGATTGGGAATATTATTACCCTTAACGTGATTATTTTTGATATATATTGGTTAATATCATGTAAATAATAAGTGAATTTAAAATAATTTTATTTTAATTAAATATAAAAATAGCCGTAACATTGTAAATGTACGGCTACCGCTCTAAAAGATAAAATAATTTTGCTCACAATTAAGTTATTTTTTTAATAGCTTAACCAAGTGCCGTTGCTCATCCAATTCAGGAATTTTTAGCTCTGTGATTGACTCAATTTCAAAACCCTCAGGGAGCTGCGCTAACTCTTCATCACGAACCACGCCTTTTAAGGCATAAAAGCGCCCTTCTTTCGCGGGAAGATGATGACACCAGCTCAACATGTCATTAAGTGAAGCAAAAGCTCGGCTGATAACCCCATCAAATCCCTCATTGGCAGGATACTCTTCCACTCTAAATTGCACAGGTTCAATATTCGTCAGACCGAGTTCATGTTGAACCTGCTTAAGAAAGCGTACACGCTTCCCTAAGCTATCAAGCAATACAAAGTGAGCATCTGGACGGACAATGGCCAAAGGAACGCCAGGAAGCCCAGGACCGGTTCCTACGTCGATAAATTTGTTACCCTTGAGATGTCCGTTCACCACGATGCTGTCCATGATGTGGCGAACTAACATTTGTTCAGGCTCACGTACCGACGTCAAATTGTAGGCTTTGTTCCATTTGTGCAGTAAGCCAACATAATCAACTAATTGCTGTTTTTGCTTATCCGTCAGTTGGATATCGGCTTTTGCCAATAGCTTTGTCAGTTTGCTGAGTAAATCCATATTATGCACTCCGACGTAGCATGCCTTGCTTCTTCAGCCAAACAAGCAGAATCGAAATTGCTGCTGGTGTGATCCCTGAAATACGTGAAGCCTGACCGATAGAAGTTGGTTTGTGATCATTCAGCTTCGCCATAACTTCGTTCGAGAGACCTTTGACTTGTTTGTAATCTAAATCCACAGGAAGCAACGTGTTTTCATTACGTAATTGACGCTCGATCTCTTCTTGTTGACGTGCAATATAGCCTTCATATTTCACTTGAATTTCAACTTGATCTGCAGCTTGAGGATCTTCAACGCCTGGAGCAAACAAATCCAACGAAGTCAGCATTTGATACGTCATTTCAGGACGGCGTAGTAAATCTTCACCATTCGCTTCTTTGGATAATGGCACGGTCAAAATTTGGTCAATTTCTTCATGGTTATCTGATTTAGGGTGAACCCAAATGTCTTTTAAGCGTTGACGTTCTTTTTCGATCAATTCGACTTTTCGGTTGAAGTGTTCCCAACGAACATCGTCAACTAAGCCTAATTCACGACCTTTTTCAGTTAAACGTAAGTCCGCATTATCTTCACGTAACATCAAACGGTATTCCGCACGCGAAGTGAACATGCGGTACGGTTCTTTGGTTCCTAATGTGCACAGATCGTCAACCAGTACGCCCACATAGGCTTGGTCACGACGTGGGAACCAACCATCTAAGCCAAACGCGTGTTGTGCAGCATTCAGACCCGCTAATAAGCCTTGTGCTGCGGCTTCTTCATAACCTGTGGTTCCGTTAATTTGACCAGCAAAGAACAAGCCTTCAATAAATTTGCTTTCCAGCGTTTGTTTCAGATCTCGTGGGTCAAAGAAATCGTACTCAATAGCGTAGCCAGGTCGAATGATCCTTGCATTTTCCATCCCTTTCATAGAATGGACAATTTGCATTTGTACATCAAATGGCAGGCTGGTGGAGATCCCATTAGGGTAAATTTCGTTACTTGTTAAACCTTCTGGTTCTAAAAAGATCTGGTGAGCGTTTTTATCTGCAAAGCGCATCACTTTGTCTTCAATTGAAGGGCAGTAACGAGGACCTATCCCTTCGATGATCCCTGCATACATAGGGCTGCGATCTAAGTTATTACGGATCACATCATGGGTTTGTTCATTGGTATAGGTGATGTAACAAGGCACTTGCTGTGGATGCTGCTCTTGTGAACCTAAAAATGAGAATACAGGCATTGGGTCGTCACCTAGCTGTTGTGCCAGTTGACTGAAATCGATCGTTCTTGCATCAATACGTGGTGGTGTCCCAGTTTTTAAACGATTTACACGTAATGGTAATTCTCTTAAGCGTTGAGATAACGTAATGGCTGGAGGATCTCCTGCACGACCACCACTGTAATTTTCTAAACCAATGTGAATTTTTCCATCAAGGAAAGTACCCACAGTCAATACCACAGCTTTGGCTTTAAATTTTAAGCCCATGCGAGTAACAGCTCCGGTTACTCGGTTGTTTTCAACAATCAGATCTTCAACAGGTTGTTGGAAGATCATCAAGTTTGGTTGATTTTCTAATGCCGTTCTAACCGCTTGGCGATATAGCACGCGGTCTGCTTGTGCTCGAGTTGCACGAACAGCAGGACCTTTGCTTGCATTGAGCGTTCTAAATTGAATACCCGCTTTATCTGTTGCGGTTGCCATTAAACCACCAAGGGCATCAATTTCTCTTACCAGATGTCCCTTACCGATCCCACCGATGGCTGGGTTGCAAGACATCTGGCCCAATGTATCAATATTGTGAGTCAGTAATAGGGTTTGACGCCCCATACGTGCAGCTGCCATTGCTGCCTCAGTACCGGCATGACCACCACCAATTACGATGACGTCAAATTGCTCTGGATAAAACATGTGTGAACCTTAACGTTAGAAAATGCGGATTCTGCATTCGAGGAGTGAATTCTACTCAAGTTTGTTGGGGAGACCAAGCCCTGACCTCCCGCCTATATAATATAAAGATCTTTTTTATTTAAAGATCTCTTTATTAGATCTTTTATTAGGATCGACCATTTCTGTGGATAAGTGATTTTTCACTTTAAAGATCATCAAAGTGTAAAGGATCATATACTGTGAATGATCCGTGATCCTATTGCGTATAAGCTGGGATCTAAATAGGGACTTATGCACAGGCCTTGAACGACCTAAAACTTATAATCTGGATAACTACCGGTTAATACCATGATCTTACCGTAGTTATCCACAGTTGGTTGCTGCTAATTTGAACAAATTAGAGTTCGTTTGCCCAAATTTTAACCCATTCTCCTGCAGGATCTTCAGGAATTTCGTGTTGCTGAACATCAATTTCAAAGCAATCACCGATCCTTTTCGCGCCATTTTCTTGTAATAAAGTATCTAGCGTGTGGATCGCACCACAAAAGGTATCGTATTCCGAGCTACCAATACCTACGGCACCATACTTGATCTTACTGAGATCAGGTGATTGAGACTGGATAGCTTCAGCAAGAGGTTGAATATTTTCGGGAAGATCCCCTGCGCCATGTGTAGAGCTAACCACCAGCCATAACCCTTCAAGCGGTAAGTCATCTAATTCAGGACCGTGCTGTATATCCGTTTCATAGCCGAGTTCTTCTAAAATCTCTGCCATATGCTCTGAGACATATTCGGCACTGCCCATGGTACTACCGCTAATTAAGGTTACTTTTGTTGCGCTCATGGTTATTCTCTTTCACATTAACAGGGCGCTATTGTACGCTGTGAATGAGCTGGGATCTACCTGTGGATAATGTGGTTATATCATTTTTTTTTCTAAGGGCTGATCGTACGCATGATCGGGTTTTGTAAGGAGATCAGCGTTTCTGTGGACTGTATTTCATCTATGGTCTGGATTTTGTTGATAAGTACGTCTTGTAGAGAATCTATCGATCGGCACATGACTTTAATAAAGATACTGTATTGACCTGTTGTGTAGTAAACCTCAACCACTTCTTCTAAAGCATCCAATTTTTTAAGGGCTGTATGGTAGTCTTTAGCACTTTTTAAAATGATCCCGATAAAACAGCAGACATCAAAGCCGAGTTGTTTTGCACTGATATCAATACGTGTGCCTTTTATGATCCCCGCTTGCTTCATTTTTTCCACTCGCACATGAATGGTCCCTGGGCTTACTGAGAATTTTTTGGCTAATTCAGCATAAGGTGTACGCGCATTGACCATTAATTCGTGAAGTATGTCACGATCGAGATTATCGATTTGATAATTTTCAGGCATTATTTAGTCTCCATTTTGATGATTATTCATTTTTATACCCATTTTTTTAATCAAAATAAACAGTAAAGGCTTTTTTTAATGATGGATATTGAATTTATACCTCATTTTGTTGCTTAATCTACACATCGGCTAATTACAGCAAACAAATTATGGGTAATATTATGGACAAGTCATTCATCGAACATCAGCAACAAATCAGTTTTGTTAAATCTTATTTCTCACGTTTACTTGAAAAAGAGCTTGGTCTCATTGAAGTTCAAGGTCCTATCCTGAGCCGCTTAGGCGATGGTACTCAAGATAACTTATCAGGCTGTGAAAAAGCCGTTCAGGTAAAAGTGAAATCCATTCCTGGTGCAACGTTTGAAGTAGTGCATTCTTTGGCTAAATGGAAACGCAAAACCTTAGGTCGTTTTGGTTTCAGCGAAGGTCAGGGTCTGTATACACATATGAAAGCGTTACGTCCGGACGAGGATCGCTTAACCCCAATCCACTCCGTCTATGTTGACCAGTGGGATTGGGAAAAAGTGATGGCAGATGAGGAGCGTACACTTCCTTATCTGAAGCAGACAGTGGGTAAAATCTATAAGGCAATAAAAGAAACAGAAGCTGCCGTAAGTAAAGAATTTGGTTTGGCACCGTTCCTGCCAGACCAAATTCACTTTATCCACAGTGAAGAGCTGCTAAAACGTTACCCAGACTTAGACGCGAAAGGTCGCGAGCGTGCAATTGCTAAAGAATTTGGGGCAGTATTTTTAATCGGTATAGGTGGAAAACTGTCTAGCGGCGAATCCCATGATGTTCGTGCTCCAGACTACGATGATTGGACCACAGAAAACGAAGATGGTTTTAAAGGCTTAAACGGTGACATCATTGTCTGGAACCCTGTACTACAAGATGCGTTTGAAATCTCTTCAATGGGGATCCGCGTAAGCCCAGAGTGCTTAACTCGCCAGCTGGCATTAACTGGTGATGAAAAACGTATGGAGCTGGAATGGCATCAAGCATTAGTGAAAGGTGAAATGCCACAATCTATCGGGGGTGGTATTGGTCAATCTCGTTTAGTGATGTTGCTGCTACAACGCAAACATATTGGTCAAGTTCAGTGTGGTGTTTGGTCACCTGAAATGACTGAAACCGTTGAAGATATGCTGTAATTATCGATTAAAACGGCGCAGTAATCGGTTTTTTAGCCCTGTATCAAAACGCCAGATATGATCGAATATCTTCATGATACCGGGCTTCCCATAATTTGAGACAGATACCGCATGGAAGCGGTATTTACCAACTTTTTGAAGGGATTTTATTTTTTGGATCAGCTCATCAGGTAAACGTTGAGCCACAAAATCCGAAATCACAACCGCATCCGCATCACTCCACTGTTTTGATTCTAATTTTACGGTTGTTTCGCGTAAACATGCCGCTAAGTCAGTACCTCCACGAAATGTTTGCTGTAAGAAGCGCATACACTGTTCTAAACCATCTGCCGAGAGAAGATCATAATGGACTATTTCAGTGGAAAACAGCATGACATGGCAGGCTCGATTATCCGCCAGCGCAATTTTCATTAAAGCCAGACAAAAAGCTTTTGCACAGCGCTCGTTAATGCCTCCCATGGAGCCTGAAGTATCGATACAAACAACAAACGGTCCCCGAGGCTGTTCTTCATGCTGATGATGGGTTACTGGGCGCAAAACCTTGCGTTCCTGCCAACTTTCCCCTTGCAATCGATAGGTAATGAGCTGTTTCTCTAGTAGCTTTCGGTAAAATTCAAATTCGATATCTTCTAGCCCTAACATTGCGAGTTCAGCGGGTAATAACCGCAAAATATCATCACTTTGGTTTAAACCATTCACTTGTTCAGGTACTGTTTCTGGGACTTTTTCCATTACCGTCATCGGTTCAAGGATGACGTTATCATCCAGAAGAGATTTTGCAGATTGGCTGCGTCCTAACAGCTGGGCTATTTTCTCCAGTTCAGGTTGCTGACGTAAAAAATCACTGTAGCGGGCAATCAACTGGTCATTATAAGAAGCAGGGTTACTAAACCCTTTACTAAGATCCCATAAACGTCCTGAAGAGCGTTCATTTTCACCTAAAATATCCTCAAGGTTGCCACTGAGAGCTAAGCGTCGTTGTAGTTCCGCCAACAATTGCTCTTTTTCTTGTTCTAGGAGCTCTTTATGTAAAGTTGTTACTTGTAAAATCAAACTGATGCGCCAGCGTTGAACAATCAAAGATTGCCGTGCACTCCGATTTTCTATTTTCCCTTTTTGCAGTTGTAATGCTTCACGGTAAAACGGCGAATCCAGCTGCTCTAATCTGGCGATGACACTGGGTAATTGAGAGAAAAAAGTATCCGTGGGTATCCCTAATGATTTTTGGTATAGCCCAAATTCTTCAGATAATTGCTGGGGAACTAAAGCATCTTGTAGTTTTTGCTTAAGATCTTTTTTCCAACTGGAGAGATCTTTTAAGAGCGCTTTTTTTAATCGCGGGTGCTTTTCAAAAAAAACGGCCAGCTGTGGGGTAGCAAGAAGAGAAATAATAATCTCCTCAATGAGCTGGCTTTCATTCACGGAAAGCAGTAACTCTAACGACGCTAGGCTCATCATAATTAGTTAGCCACTTTGCCCAGTATTTGCTGACGGAGCTGTGTTAATTTATCGGTAAGCTTCATGAAACTCTCTTCGACACCTGCCAGCCAATGTGCTTCGATAAATAGATTGGGTTGTTGTTTTTCAAATTGATATTTTGCCCCTTGAATCTCATTTTGAATGGTATCCAGTTTATCTAACCACTCTTTATTATTTGTGGCGGGTGTCGCAGCGACGTTTTTATTTTGCAAATATAAGGTTGATGCTTGATGACTGACATCTAATAGCTGGATTTGGTTTAAATTATTCACTTCAGCTGCCAGTTCTTGGGCGAAACCAATACCATTAAGATGGGCAGATAACGTAGTCCCTTTATTTAAGAAATTCACCAACGCCTTTTTCTCAGTCGTGATAAATGTCACTTTCATATTATGCAGCTGCAATGGGCGATGTAAAAAGAGGGTCATACGTCCTTCGCTGATATTTTCAGGTAATACATAAGAGGCTTTGCGTGCAAACATCGCATTATTTTTTAAAACCTTAAACGCATCTTGATTATTTTGATCTTGCGTGGATGACATCCATTGTTGGTAAACTTGCTCAATTTCTCGCGTAAATTTACGTTGTTGCCAGCCATCCTCTTGAACGAGAGATTTGATCAACTGGGGCAGTAAATTCATAGACTGCATATCGTGCCATAAACAATCTTTGAGCAGCACAATATCCAAAGGTGAAACTGAATCCCGACCGTTAAAGAAAGCACTTGCCTGTAATAAATAAACGGCCTTCTTCCAGCGTCTATCAGAGACATATAAATTCTTTTCTGTTGCATCAATCTGTTGGCGTAACTGATAAATCAGTTCAAAACAATGATCGGGCAGCGAAATTTTGGGAATTTCTTTTTGCCATTCCCGGTACTCTTCTTCACTGATTTTTAGGTGATCAGGAACCAAATTCTCTTCTTGTGGATATTTGCCCGTTAATAAAGCACGGAAGTTTTGTTTTTCTTGAACTTTATCCAGCCAAATTCGCAGTAACATCCTATCAAAAAGTGCTTCAAGGCTATTATCAGCATCCGGCAGTTCATTAGATGCCGTCACTAATAAGCGCATCGGGATATTTTTTTCTACGTCCCCATTACGGAATTTACGCTCATTAATGGCGGTCAATAAGGTATTTAAAATCGCTGGACCCGCTTTCCAGATCTCATCCAGAAAGACAACTTCCGCATCCGGTAGATACCCTTTGGTTAACCGTTCATAGCGACCTTCATCTTTTAAGGCTTGAATGGATAGTGGTCCAAATATCTCTTCAGGAGTAGAAAAGCGAGTCATTAAATATTCGAAGGCATTAGCTTGGCGAAATGCATATTTCATACGACGGGCAATTAAGCTTTTCGCTATTCCCGGTGGTCCCAATAAAAATACGCTTTCTCCGCTGAGAGTCGCGAGTAAACACAAACGAATAGCTTGCTGACGTTCATACAAGCCACCTTCAAGGTAGTTGCTCAATTGGGCTATCCGTTCAGCTAATTGCATAAGGGGTTCCTTTTCTCTAAATAACTCGTCTAAGGGTTAGAGGGAGATGGTTATTGACCAAGCTATTGCTAGGTTATCCGTCCTTTTATTCATTGTGCAATCAGTTTCGTGATTTTTCTTTGATATTATTTGGCATAAAGCACACCTAATATCCGTGTGTTGGCGGATTGAATATTTACTGAGCAGGAACGATTCAGCGATAACTTATTCAATAAGTTAGCTTTTTATGCGTAAAAATAGGCTAACGAAACGTTTCGATAGTGATCACAAAACCAAGATAAGAATATTGAGTTGTGACTGTTCTTTACTATTATTGTATGAGCGAAACGTTTCGCTTGAGATGTATCGAAACCCCATAGTAGAAAAAACAGACTAAAAACGGTGGTAAAGAATGAAAAAAGGTATGCTGCTTAACGCTAATATTGCTGCCGTGATTGCGAAATTGGGTCATACCGACCATATCACGCTTGGCGATGCTGGCTTGCCAATTCCTACTGGCACAGAACGTATTGATTTAGCAGTGACACAAGGACTACCGGATTTCATGTCTGTTTTGCGGGTCGTTACCCAAGAAATGCAAGTAGAAAAAGCAATACTTGCCCAAGAAATCAGCAAAATAAATCCACAAATGGAAAAAGCTATTTTAGCCCATCTTCGTGAATTAGAAGCAGCACAGGGAAATCACATTGAAGTCATTTATTGCAGCCATGAGCATTTCAAACAACGAACTCATGATAGTAAAGCCGTGATCAGAACAGGGGAATGTTCACCCTACGCAAATATCATTCTTTGTTCCGGTGTGACTTTCTGAGGTGACTATGCAACCTTTATTAGAACTAATCGGCATTGATAAAGCTTTCCCCGGAGTAAAAGCACTCTCTGGAGCCGCTCTAAAAGTCTACCCAGGTAGAGTGATGGCGCTAGTGGGAGAAAATGGTGCCGGTAAATCCACCATGATGAAAGTGCTCACGGGGATTTACAATAAAGATGCGGGAGCGATCCGTTACCTTGGTAAAGACGTGGCATTTAATGGTCCAAAGAGTTCCCAAGAAGCGGGGATCGGGATCATTCACCAAGAGCTAAACTTAATTCCAGAATTAACCATTGCTGAAAATATCTTTTTAGGTCGCGAGTTTGTAAACAAGTTTGGCAAAATTGACTGGAACAAAATGTTTAGTGAGTCAGATAAACTCCTCCAGCGACTCAATCTTAATTACGATAGTCACCAAACCATTGCTGAATTATCCATTGGTGAACAGCAAATGGTCGAAATTGCTAAAGTTCTCAGTTTCCAATCTCAAGTCATCATTATGGATGAGCCGACAGATGCACTGACTGATACCGAAACCGCCTCACTCTTTCGCGTGATTGAAGATTTAAAATCCCAAGGCTGCGGGATTGTGTATATCTCTCACCGTTTAAAAGAAATTTTCGAAATTTGCGACGATGTGACCGTTTTTCGTGACGGCCAGTTTATTGGTGAAAAGCCCGTCAGTGAATTAGAAGAAGAAAAACTGATTGAGATGATGGTCGGACGTAAGCTGGAAGACCAATATCCGCGAGTCGATGTGCCTGTTGGTGATATTCGTCTTCAAGTTGAAAATGTTTCTGGTCCCGGTGTAACCAATGCTAGTTTCACACTAAGAAGCGGTGAAATTTTAGGTGTTTCAGGTTTGATGGGCGCAGGACGTACAGAGTTGATGAAAATCATCTACGGCGCAGCACCGAAAAAATCCGGCAATATCCAGCTAGAAGGCAAAAACGTCACCTTAAAAACCCCACAAGATGGTTTGAATAACGGCATCGTTTATATTTCCGAAGACCGTAAGCGCGATGGTTTAGTACTGGGGATGTCAGTAAAAGAAAATATGTCCTTAACTGCATTAGGTTACTTCAGCCACTTTGGCGGTACATTAAAGCATGGTGAAGAGCAAATGACCGTAGGGGATTTTATCCGCTTATTTAATATTAAAACCCCATCCATGGATCAGATAATTGGCAATTTATCTGGTGGTAACCAGCAAAAAGTGGCAATTGCCCGTGGATTAATGACCCGTCCAAAAGTTCTGATTCTTGATGAACCAACCCGCGGTGTTGATGTTGGGGCAAAAAAAGAGATCTACCAATTAATTAACCAATTCAAAAAAGAAGGGCTGAGTATCATCCTCGTTTCTTCAGAAATGCCTGAAGTCATTGGGATGAGCGATCGCATTTTGGTTATGCATGAAGGGCATATCAGCGGCGAATTCTCCGCCAAAGAAGCAACGCAGGAAGCCTTAATGGCGGCCGCAGTCGGTAAAAATTACGGCTCAGTTCAGGAGTTAACAGCATGAGTTCAACAACCGCACCATCAAAACGCTACTTCAGCAAAGCATGGCTAATGGAGCAAAAATCCTTAATCGCCCTATTAGTTTTAATTGCGATTGTTTCAACCTTAAGCCCCAACTTTTTTACAGTAAACAACTTGTTTAACATCCTTCAACAGACTTCTGTGAACGCTATCATGGCTGTGGGAATGACATTGGTTATTCTGACTTCAGGTATTGATTTATCAGTCGGCTCACTACTGGCGCTAACCGGTGCTGTTGCGGCATCTATGGTCGGTGCTGATGTTAATGCATTTGTTGCAGTGGCAGGCGCTTTAGCGCTCGGAGCAGCAATTGGGGCATGTACAGGTGTGATTGTTGCCAAAGGTAAAGTACAGGCATTTATTGCAACATTAGTGATGATGTTATTACTGCGCGGTGTGACCCGTGTTTATACTGATGGTAGCCCAATTAATACTGGATTTAGTGATAACGCTGACTTGTTCGGTTGGTTTGGTATTGGTCGCCCATTAGGTATTCCTACCCCTGTATGGTTAATGGTTATCGTCTTTGCTGCAGCGTGGTACATGCTGCACCACACTCGCTTAGGTCGTTATATCTATGCGTTAGGTGGAAATGAATCAGCAACCCGCTTGTCGGGGATTAATGTCGATAAAATTAAAATTATCGTTTACGCCTTATGTGGCTTATTAGCTGCTCTGGCGAGTGTCATCGAAGTTGCACGTTTATCATCAGCTCAGCCAATGGCAGGTAATGGCTATGAATTAGATGCGATTGCCGCGGTTGTCCTCGGTGGTACAAGTCTTGCTGGTGGTAAGGGGCGTATAGTTGGTACGCTGATTGGTGCCTTGATTCTCGGTTTCCTAAATAACGGATTGAACTTATTAGGTATTTCTTCAAATTACCAAATGATTGTTAAAGCCGTTGTGATTTTATTAGCAGTGCTCGTTGATAACAAAAAATAGTAATTATGACCCCTACCCGATAACGACAGGAATTTTCTTATGAAACTGAATAAATTAGCGACTTTATTTACCGCATTTGCACTAACAGCAACCGTCAGTGTGAATGCGATGGCAAAAGAGAGCATCGCGCTGGTTATTTCAACCCTGAACAACCCATTCTTTGTGACCATGAAAGATGCAGCACAAAAAGAAGCGGACAAACTGGGTTATGAACTGATTGTTTTGGATTCTCAAGATAACCCAGCGAAAGAGTTAGCGAACGTACAAGATTTAACGGTGCGCGGCACCAAATTAATGCTGATCAACCCAACTGATTCTGATGCGGTGGGCAACTCAATTCTGATGGCAAACAAAGCAAAAATTCCTGTTATCACCTTAGACCGTGCAGCTAATAAAGGTGAAGTGGTGAGCCATGTTGCTTCCGATAACCGCATGGGCGGAAAAATGGCGGCAGACTTTATCGCCAAGAAAACGGGTAATGACGCTAAAGTGATCCAATTAGAAGGTATTTCTGGAACTTCTGCGGCTCGTGAGCGTGGTGAAGGTTTCAATGCGGGTGCGAAAGAGCATAAATTCAACGTATTAGCGAGCCAGCCTGCGGATTTCGACAGAACTAAAGGCTTGAACGTTATGCAAAACTTACTGACAGCACATCCTGCTGTTCAGGCTGTTTTTGCGCAAAATGATGAAATGGCACTCGGTGCATTAAGAGCGCTGCAAACTGCGGGTCGTGATGATGTGCTAGTGGTTGGATTTGATGGCACAAATGACGGTATTAAGGCAGTTCAAGGCGGAAAATTAGGAGCGACAATTGCTCAGCGCCCAGATCAAATTGGTATTGTTGGGGTACAGATCGCAGATAAAGTATTAAAAGGCGAAAAAGTAGAAGCAACAGTTCCCGTTGAATTAGAACTCGTGGTAAAACAATAATTCCATATAAAGTAACAATCCTTGATAAAACAAGAAGATTGAAGAACCGCCGTGAACTATAGCGGCGGTTTATTTAATTGCGTAGCAAAAGGAAATAAATGTTATGGCAGCAGCTAAACTGGTTGTTTTAGGCAGTATCAACGTTGACCACATTCTGAATGTGCAACAGTTTCCCCAGCCAGGTGAAACTGTAAGAGGCGATCGCTACCAAGTTGCCTTCGGCGGCAAAGGGGCTAACCAAGCTGTGGCGGCAGGACGTAGTGGTGCTGATATAACATTTATTGCTTGTGTTGGTGATGATGATGTTGGCATTAGCATCAAAAAACAGTTACAAAAAGATACCATCAAGATTGACTGCATTGACTCTGTTGCAGGTGAAACAACAGGGGTCGCTCTGATTTATGTTAATGGTCAAGGTGAAAACATCATTGGGATTAATGCGGGGGCAAACGGACACCTTTCTACTGAACGATTAGCGGCTTATCAACAAAAAATCATTGATGCAGATGCCTTATTAATGCAACTAGAATCTCCGATTGAAACGGTACAAATGGCAGCTGAAATTGCTCGCCAACATCAAACTAAAGTGATCTTAAACCCTGCGCCTGCACAAGCGTTGCCTGATTCGCTGTTGTCGCTGGTGGATGTTATTACACCAAATGAAACTGAAGCTGAGCATTTAACGGGGATTGCTGTTAATGATGACGATGGTGCGCAAAAAGCAGCACTAGCGCTTCATCAAAAAGGTATTCATAAAGTGATGATTACATTGGGTGCTAGAGGCGTTTGGTATAGCGAATCAGGTAAGCAAGGTAAAATAATACCGGGCTTTAAAGTGAAAGCAGTAGACACCATTGCAGCAGGTGATACATTCAATGGGGCGTATGTAACTGCGCTACTTGAAGGCCAATCCGATGAAGATGCTATCATCTTTGCTCACGCAGCTGCGGCTATTGCAGTTACGCGCCCGGGGGCACAACCTTCTGTTCCATGGCGTAATGAAATTGACCAGTTTCTTCTTCAATAGGATTAATTTGTGGCAACAATGAAAGATGTTGCTCGCCTTGCGGGCGTATCAACATCCACCGTCTCCCATGTTATCAACCAAAATCGCTATGTCAGTGAAAGTGTGACCTCACGGGTAAAAAGTGCAATTGAACAACTCAATTATGCACCTTCAGCCTTAGCGAGAAGTTTGAAAATGAATCGCACAAATACAATCGGTATGTTACTCACTGCGAGTAATAACCCTTTTTATGCTGAGGTGGTGCGTGGAGTCGAGCGTAGTTGCTACGAACTGGGTTACAGTTTGATCCTATGCAACACGGAAGGGGATCTGAAACGCATGGATCATAGCTTAGAAACTTTGCTGCAAAAGCGCGTTGATGGGCTACTTATTATGTGTACTGAAGTGCAGGGACCATCCAAAACTGTTTTTTCCCGTTATCCATCGGTTCCAACAGTGATGATGGACTGGTCTCCATTTGAATCTGCTGGCGATATTATCCAAGATAACTCGTTCCTTGGTGGTGAAATTGCAACACGTTATTTAATTGATGCTGGTTTTACGCGAATCGCTTGTATTGCCGGTCCTCAAGATAAATCCCCAGCGCAGGCGCGTTATCAAGGCTTCCTTCATGCCATGAAAGCAGCATCGCTGAATATCTACGATGAATACATTATCTTCAGTGATTTTGAGTTTTCGGGTGGATTTGACTCGATGAATAAACTCTTGGCACTACCGAATCCCCCAGATGCTATTTTTGCGGGGAATGATGCGATGGCGGTCGGTGCTTACCAAGCGATTTACCAAAAAGGCATGAAAGTGCCTGACGACATTTCCATTATTGGTTATGACGATATTGCACTCTCTTCTTATATGATCCCGCCACTCACCACGGTTCATCAGCCGAAAGATGAACTTGGTCAGCAAGCGGTTAACCAACTTATTTATCGAATGGATAATCCAGATGCTGAACCATCTGTTTTAGTCTTAA
The DNA here is from genome assembly GCF_028479465.1 of Providencia sp. PROV208. Classification (NCBI taxonomy): domain Bacteria; kingdom Pseudomonadati; phylum Pseudomonadota; class Gammaproteobacteria; order Enterobacterales; family Morganellaceae; genus Providencia; species Providencia sp. PROV208. The sequence continues at coordinate 86,277 of NZ_JAMPNS010000020.1, forward strand.
CGCCAAAACTAGTGGAACGTCAATCAGTGAGGAAACGCTAATTCTGCGTTTTCTCGGATTTTTTATCTTTAATTAAATTATCACCATCGGTTTTACTGAGTAATAGAAACACAAAGGCAGAAAGTAACGTGATAGCTCCGATCGTAATAAATGTGTAATGGAAGTTATCCACAACATTGCTATTTGGCTGATTATCAAAAAAGCTCAAAATGGTAGCACTCACCGCGATCCCAAAACTAATAGACAGTTGCTGAGTCACGGCTAACATACTGTTGCCGGCGCTAGCGTTATTATCTGTTAAGTCCGCTAAGCAAATGGTATTCATGGCAGTGAACTGTGTGGACATCACCATTCCTAAAATAAACAGTGGGATAATGAGCAAGTAAATCGACATATCGGGGCTTTGCAGTGAAAATTGTGAAATCATCAACCCGATAATTACCGTGACAGTAAACAGCGTATTTCGATACCCAAATCGAGTTAAGATTCTGGTGACTGCAGATTTAGCTGTAATTGACCCAATCGCCAGCGGAGCCATCATCATTCCTGCCACAACGGCTTCATAACCAAATCCTACTTGCAGCATCAATGGCATTAAGAATGGAATACTTCCAGTACCTAATCGAGTGGCGATGTTACCGCTAATACCAATGGAAAAGGTTCTCGTCTTAAATAAGTTGAGCGGAATAATCGCATGCTTAATGCGCCTTGCGTGAAGTATATAAAGAAGAAGGCAAAGAAAACCGCCCAGAACTATCGCTAAAGGTATATAGCTAGATAATGATTTATCGCCAAACAGATCCAGACTGACTGAGAGCATGACCAAGCCAAACCCGAATAGGATAAACCCGAGGGTATCGAACTTACGTTTCGGCATTTTAAAATCAGGCATATGCTTTAATGCATAAATAATACCGAGTACACCAATAGGGATATTAATAATAAATATCCAATGCCATGTGGCATAGGTGACAAGAATCCCGCCTAACAAAGGTCCTAATATAGGACCGACTAATCCAGGAATAGTCACAAAGTTTAAAATTGGCAAGAGTTCACTACGGGGGTAAGCACGGATCAATGCGAGTCTTGCTACAGGCATCATCATCGCACCGCCAATTCCTTGAATCACTCGTGAAGCCACTAACACTGTGAGTGAAGGAGAAAGTGCACAGAGTAGTGAACCTAGAGAAAAGAGAGAGACGGCAATAATAAAGATACGTCGAGTGCCAAATCTGTCTGCGAACCAACCACTCACTGGGATTAATAACGCCACGGTTAAGGTATAACTCACAACGGCAGATTGCATCGCTAATGGGGAATGATGCAAACTTTTGGCAATATCAGGTAGTGCCGTATTCAATATAGTGGCATCCAACGCTTGCATAAAGAAAGCCATCGCGGCAATCCACGGCAAACCCGACATATTTTTAGCAGTCTTAAACATCCGTTACCTATTGATAATTTGGTGAGCGAATTCGTTCTATTAGCTTATTTTTGCATTGTCGTTAATAAGGTATAGCAGAGATCGCAAGCTTCACGACTCTTACCATTAATAATAGCATCGGCAAGTTGTTGGTGAAGTTCTACTTCTATTGCATCATTTTCCGTTATTGCATCAAAGTAAAGTTGATATACCGATCTAAAGAGATTGGCGAACGAAATTAAAAATGGATTACAGCACGCACGATAGATAGTTAGATGAAAACGAAAATCGACTTTTATCCAATGAGACCTATCAAACTCCTTATCGAGGAGAGTCATCTCATTAGACAGTAATTGCAGGGTCTGTTTTTGTTCTTCTGTGGCGTTTAGTGCTGCGAGATAACAAGCTTGGGGTTCAATGGCGAGACGAACAACTTGAAAGTGTTTAATCACCACGGATTTTTCTTCACTGTTAATCCACCAATTTAGCAAGTCTTGATCGAGGAAGTTCCAATTAGAAGCGGGCATCACTCGAGTACCAATTCGGGGGCGTGCTAAAACCATACCTTTCGCGGCTAATATTTTAATGGCTTCTCTGATGGCTGTTCGGCTGGCATTAAACTGTTTTGATAACTCTAATTCGCTGGGAAGAATAGTATCAGATAAATAGGATTCTTTTAAAATGAGCTGCCCAAGACTCCGAGCAATAATAAAAGAGAGGTTTTTTTGTGAGGCATTTTGTTGTTTACTCAATTCCATGATTTATCCCATGCAGATACTAATCACTGATATGTTACGTGAGTAAATCAATTATTGCTGCTGAAATAGTCAAAAAACAGTAGTAATTTACGGTATTAAGTCATATTTGGCTAAAAAAAACGCGAACGAAATAAATATGTAAAAAAACACTTGCGGGATTTCTGCGA
>NZ_JAMPNS010000021.1:0-79838 GCF_028479465.1 Providencia sp. PROV208
GGAAGAAAATTTGCCTATTTCTCAGCAGCTTCTCATCACCCCTTGAAAGGTCGTATTCACCGATATCGCATCATAACCACGATTTCTTATTTCGTATGGCACACTAGCCGGATTTTGAATGTAGAATCTGCGCTGAGCGCAAAAAATGGTACTAACCTCCCTCCATCATCATCGCTACTCCCTTGTTTAACGGGGCATATCAACTTTTTCAGCATCAGATTCAGTACTTTCAAGGGAGGTATCTCCTGAAGGCTAGCTATTGTCGTCGTCATGACAAAAACATTTTCTTCATATAAGAGAATTGAGAGTCTACTGTTTGTACTGAATGCGATGATGGGCGAAGTGGAGCTTCACTGATACTGATTTATCCCAATGTCATAACCTAGATTGTTTTGATTGATTCGATCGAAATGGCTTTTGTGTGAGTTAGAATTTCAATAAAGTGCGGATAACTGGCGTATTTTTTTAACGTTACCCATCACCACCATGAACTGTGGGACTCACTGACATCTTATCATCATCGCTACCTCTTGTTTAATAAGACCTCAACATTGGAGGCAATTTTGTTCCTGTCTGCTCTGACCGTTAGAAGATTATCAATGTAAAATAATCTCTGTAGTCACTTCCTACCTCGTAAATAACATAAAATTCTCCTTTGAACTCCCTAACGCACTCAAACACTGCCTCTATTTAAGTGATTTAAGTGTAAAAAAATCTGAGTCATTTTAGGTATTACGCCGTAATCAAAATTCTGAATGTTTTTCTACACTAAACTATTATTTAGCAGTCATATCATGGTGAAATGGTAGTAAATTCGAAAAAATAGAGAGGGCAGAAGAAAAAAGTCACAAAAAGGAATAATAAGTTCCTTAAGATTACCCGTGAGATATTTGATATACTGAATTCGTGTTTATCAGACCAATGCTAAACTAGTAGAGTTTACATCAATCGCTGTGGTTATTAATTTTGTAGGGAATCCGGTAAGTGGCTAAAAGAACCTATTCTGTTCGGTACATTGCAGGTGAACCTGCAAAACGTATTCAGCCTATGCCAATTCATATGCTTGGAGATTCACTTCCTATTGGTCTCCCACTCTTTCCTGCAGGTGAAACATTAGATGTAGTGACGTGGAACATCTATAAACAGCAGCGGCCTAACTGGAAATCCACGTTGGTGGAACTTGTCAAAGAAAAAAAATTGTTATTGCTTCAAGAAGCGCAAATGTCTCCTGAGTTAGTCTCGTTCGCTGCTCATCATCAATTAATTGCTGACCAAGTTCCTGCATTACCTTTTTCTCCTCACCCCTCTGGCGTGATGACACTCGCGACAGCTCACCCGATTTATTGTTGTCCTTTACGAGAAAAAGAGCCGTTATTACGCTTAGCAAAATCAGCGTTAATCACGGTTTATCCATTGCCTAATGGCAAACATCTCATGGTCGTAAATGTGCATGCAATTAACTTTAGCTTTGGGGTGGATGTTTATACTAAGCAGCTGGGCAAATTGGGGTCTCATATTAGTAAACATGTGGGACCTGTTATTTTAGCGGGGGATTTTAATGCTTGGAGCCGTCAACGAGTGAATGCATTGAAGCGTTTTATTCGCTCTGTAGGACTCAAAGAAGTTCTCTTTGATGTCGATCTACGCACAAAAGCGTTTGGTCGCCCATTAGATTTTATGTTTTACCGTGGTTTAAAATTGAAGGAAAGCCGTGTATTACAGACGGATGCCTCTGACCATAATCCTATCATCACGCAATTTAAATTAACTAAATAGCCCCTTTTAAGACTATCCCACCTTATTTATCCCTGTAATTATTGTAGATTTTACGCTCAATTTTATGGGGGAATACTGCATTGAAACAATTACTACCCTTGCTCTTACTGTGTTGCATACCCTATGCATTAGGGAAAAATAATCTTGAACTAGCAAAGAAGGCAGAACAGTTGCCCCGTTTAGTTATGTATGATTCATCATATCGACAAATAGATTATCCCAATGGTGATATACCTAGTCATTATGGTGTTTGTTCTGATGTTGTGATCCGCAGTTACCGTCAATTAGGTATCGATCTTCAGAAACGCCTTCATGAAGATATAAAGAAAAACTTTAGCCAATATCCGAGCCAAAAAATATGGGGACTTAGTAAGCCTGACTCCAATATTGATCATCGGCGAGTCCCTAACTTGGAAACCTTTTTTACACGAAAAGGTACCGTTAAGCCGATCACATTAAAAGGGGAGGATTATCGACCTGGTGATATTGTTTCGTGGCGTTTAGATAATGGTCGCCCACATATTGGAATTGTGACATCCATCAAAGCATCGAATAGTCAATCTTACTTAGTGATGCATAACATTGGGTATGGTCAAGTGGCTGAGGATGTTTTATTTAAATGGAAGATAGTCGGACATTATTCATATTAATATTTTTATTTCAAAGAGTTACGGAAGCTATCTAGGGGAGGATTGTGGGCAATTTAATGTTTATTTACCGGATAAAATACTTTAATATCTGAAAGTGATTAGTTTTTCTTGTTGATTATTGAATTATATGCAATTTATTGTATTGGTTGTTATCGGCATTAAACTATATTTACTAAGTGTAAAGCACAGAGATGATCAGGATATATTTATCGGGTTGTTTTATTTCTTAAGGATTTTACATCATGAAAAATATAGTTATTGTGGGTGGTGGTACTGGCGGTACCATGTTAGCTAATATTTTGGCAAGAAAACTTAATAAAGACATTTTTTCTCAAAAAATAAAAATAACATTAATTACCGATAATCCCATTCATTATTATAAACCTGCATTTATGTATGTGGCTTTTAATATATTTTTTAAGGACGAATTGAGTCGTCCTGAGCGTGAATTATTAAGACCGGAAATTGAATTAGTTATTGATAAAATTGATTCGTTTGATTTTAAAAATAAAGAGTTATACTCGAGAAATAATAAAAAATACCATTATGATTATTTGGTTGTAGCAACGGGATGTATCCCTAGACCTGAACGTATTGAAGGTCTAAAAGAAATGGGAAATCATTTTTATGCTTATGATGCATCTCGTAAATTAGCTGATCAATTATCTAAGATTGAAAAAGGGCGTATTTTTATTACTGTTTCATTCCCTGAGACGCCTAATGTTCCCCATCAGTGTGGAATTGCACCGATGGAAACAACTTTAATGATTGATGAATATTTACGAAAACGTCGAGTTAGGGATAATATTGAAATTGTTTATACTTATCCAACGGTTTCACAATTACTGCGTAATTGTTTATTCATGCAACAACCTGTTTGTGAAGTTATTCCCGAAATATTTGTCACGAAAAATATTAAAGCGCAACGAGGGTTTACCTTAGCTAAAGTTGATCCAGATAAGAAATTAGCGTACTCCAAAGAAGGGGATGAACAGCCTTTTGATTTATTAATTAGTACGCCGCCAATTACTGCGGTAGAGGCTGTTGTGAATACAGGATTAAGTGAGCATAACAACGGTGAAGGTTGGTTACCAACAGACCATGAAACGATGCAAGTTTATGGTGTAGAAGGCGTTTATGTCATTGGCGATACGGTTGACTTACCAATTAGTAAAGCAGGGGGAAGTTGCCATAACCAAGCAGCAATTATCGCAGACAATATTTGCGGTGAATTAATCTACGGATACCCTGCTGCAATTTATGATGGACGAGTGCAAGCGGTTGCTCAAATGGGGTTAACGGCAGGCATGCCTTTGCAATATGATTATAAGCACGATGTTATTCCTACTCCACCAACGAAATTGGGTGGATTACTAAGAAATGGTTTCAATAGAGGTATTTATTGGGCGGCAATTCGTGGCTTAGTTTAATAAGGAATTAAAAATGTCGAATAATGAAAGTCAAAGTAAACTGGTTGAACTATTAAGTTCTGATGCGGGTAATCATTTTGCTGAGAAATTAGCGCCATTATTACAGTTAAATCGCCTAGACAATATTGTTGATTTACTTTCTCTAGTTTCCGATCTTGTGGACATATTAGATAACAGTACAGTAGAAAGATTATCAAACTCTTTTGAAGATACTTTAGTTCCTGTCTGGGAATTAGGTACTGCCTATAATATGGCTAAAATGGAAGGTATTCATGATAGTAAAAATCCCAATTTTCGCTCAGTGTATGGATTATTAAAAGATCCTAATACATTGCGTGGAATTACAACACTTTTGCGAACAATGCAAATTGTTGGTTCTCGATTATCTCAATCCCAAGGAGGGTAATTTTCGGAGGTGGTATGAGTTTAGATATAAAACGTTCTTTTGAAACACGGGCGATCCATAGTCATTATAATTCACAGGATCATTTAGGCTCTTTAGCTTCACCTATCTACCAAACATCGACTTATGTGTTTAAAAGTGTAGAAGAAGGCGCTGCCTATTTTAGCGGTGAAAAGGATGGCTATATTTATACCCGAATTAATAACCCAACATTAAGTCTATTAGAAAATAGAATTTCCTCTCTTGAGGAGGGAGAAGCGGCTATTGTGTTCTCCTCTGGTATGGGCGCAATTACCTCAACGTTTTGGTCATTATTAAATCCGGGTGATGAGCTGTTAGTTGATCTAACTGTTTATGGTTGTACTTATGCCTTTTTTCATCATGGATTGGCTCGATTTGGTGTGAAAGTTCGTCATATTGATATGAGTGAGCCGGAAAATTTGGCACAAGCAATTACTGAAAATACGCGGATGATATTCTTTGAGTCGCCTGCTAACCCGAACATGCGCTTAGTGGATATTGCTGCGGTGAGCCAAATTGCTCATCAGCATAATATTTTAGTAGCAGTCGATAACACTTATTGCACACCGTATATTCAAAAACCACTGGTTCTTGGTGCAGATATTGTTCTGCACTCATTAACTAAGTACATGAATGGTCATGGCGATGCGATGGGGGGAGCGGTGATCACCACCGCAGAGCGTGCGAAGCATATAAGATTAGTGGGCTTGAAAGATATGACAGGGGCGTGTTTATCTCCTCATGATGCGAATCTGATTATCCGAGGGCTTAAAACCTTGTCTGTTCGTATGGATAGGATTGTCCAAAGTACACAAAAAATTGCTGAATATTTAGAAGCGCACCCGCAGGTGGTGGCAATTATGTACCCTGGCTTACCGAGTTTTGAGCAGTATCAATTAGCTCAAAAACAGATGGAATTAGCGGGAGGAATGATTGCCTTTGAACTGAAAGGGGGATTGGAGGCAGGTAAACGGTTTTTAAATCATTTAACACTGTTTTCACGTGCAGTTAGCTTAGGAGATTGTGAGTCATTAGCACAGCATCCGGCAAGTATGACCCACTCCACCTATACACCGGAAGAAAGGCAACAATATGGTATTAGTGATGGATTGATCCGTCTTTCTATTGGCTTAGAAAATGTGGATGAGTTGATTGCCGACATTCATCAAGCACTCAGTGTTGAGTAACGTATCTTGATAAAAAAACAGCCCTATATGTGTACGATGTAGGGCTGCTTTATTCATCAATGTTTATTAGCGTTTTTGGTAATAACGCATGGCAAAGAAGGTAATGCTGAGTAACGCAACCCAAACAAAACCGACAATGAGTGCTACCTGTGTATCTTTAAAGAAGCCTAATAATGCGATAACAAACACCATGAATGCGATGGTGATTGCAGGACCTACTGGCCAGAAAGGCACTGGGAATTTCAGCTTCTTAATTTCTTCTTGGCTCATCTTACGGCGCATCGCAACTTGGGACAGTAAGATCATTAACCAAACCCACACAGTCGCGAAGGTTGCAATCGAGGCAATAATAACAAAGATTTTTTCAGGTAACAGATAGTTCAGGTATACGCCCAGTAACATCACGACGGACATCACGAGAACCGTTACCCACGGCACACCGCTTTTAGTCAGTTTGGTAAAGACTTTTGGTGCTTGCCCATCTTGAGCCATACCGTACATCATGCGACCCGCACCAAAAATATCACTGTTGATCGCAGAAATTGCTGCGGTGATCACCACGATATTCAAGATATTTGCTGCAGATTGGATCCCTAAACTATCGAAGATTTGTACAAATGGACTACCATTTTGACCGATTTGGTTCCATGGATAGATGCACATCAGAATAAACAGTGTTAACCCGTAGAATAATAGGATACGGATAGGGACTGCATTAATCGCTTTTGGGATGGTTTTTTCAGGGTTTTGCGCTTCACTGGCGGTGATACCAATGACTTCTATTCCCCCAAAGGCAAACATGACTATTGCTAAAGAGGCTATCACCCCTTCGATACCATTAGGCATAAACCCGCCATGTTCCCACAAGTTTTGGATACCCACTTCATGGCTAGTTTCTTGACCAAAGCCGTAGATCATCAAGAAGGCACCACCGACAATCATGGCGATAATGGCGCTGACTTTTATAATTGAAAGCCAGAATTCCATTTCACCAAAAATCTTAACGTGACACAGATTGAGCGCGCTGATAAATAATACGATACTTAAGACCCACACCCATTGATCAACATGTGGGAACCAGAATCCCATATACATCCCAAAGGCGGTAATATCGGCTAAGCAGACGACCAGCATTTCAAATACGTAGTTCCAGCCAGTTAGAAAGCCTGCGAGTGGACCCATATAATGGCTTGCGTAGTGAGAAAATGAACCGGGGACTGGATGATGAACCGCCATTTCGCCGAGGGCTCGCATCACCATAAACACCGCGGCACCACCTAACATATAAGCCAGTAACACCGCTGGACCCGCAGCTTGAATCGCAGACGCAGAGCCGTAGAATAGACCAGTACCAATCGCCGACCCTAAGGCCATAAAGCGAATGTGCCGGACACTCAGTCCCTTTCTGAGTTGATTTTGTTCACTACTTTGCATGTCTTTTCCTGTCATTAACTTTATTTCGAAATATTGTACCGAATATTGTTTCGGTTTCGTTGATTGAGTTGACGTACTTTCCTGAACGCAGGGTGACTACATTATCACAAAGTGCATTGCCCGCGAGATAGATATCTGCAATATAATATGCGCCAAATGGAATCTTCTAGGAGCAATATGAAATACCCAATAAATGAAATCTTCCAAACTCTACAGGGGGAAGGTGTTTTCACTGGTGTCCCCGCTGTTTTTATTCGTTTGCAAGGCTGTCCTGTTGGTTGTAGTTGGTGTGATACCAAACAGACATGGGATAAAGAACCTGCGAAAGAGTCCACATTGGGTGATATTGCATTAAAAACACAAGACAGTGATTTCTGGGCGATGTCCGATGCTGAGAGTTTGATTCAACTGATGCTGCAAAATGGTTATACCGCAAAACATATCGTGATAACCGGTGGAGAGCCTTGCATTTATGACTTAACGGCATTAACGCAAACGCTTGAAGCCAATGGCTTTCAATGCCAAATTGAAACGAGCGGTACATATCCGATTCTCTGCACTGAAAATACGTGGGTTACCGTCTCACCCAAAGTGGGAATGAAAGGAGGGCTACAGGTGCTTGAACAGGCGATTAATCGTGCCAATGAAATTAAGCATCCTGTCGCGAGAGAAAAAGACATTGAAGCGCTTGATCAGCTGCTTTCTCTACGCACCCAAGGTCAGCTTCCAATTGTCGCGTTGCAACCGATTAGCCAAAAAACGTCTGCCACTAAGCTGTGTATCGATACCTGCATTCAACGTAACTGGCGTTTATCTATTCAAACACACAAATATTTGAATATTCAGTAACCAACGTGTTTTGAGCTGTAGGTGATGACTTACAGCTCAATAAAGGTCTTATTCATCACCGCGATAAACACAACCTGCATTACAGGTCTCTTTGACCGTAATGGCACTCAACAAGGGCAGTAACGGTTTAGTTTGTTGCCAAATCCAACGAGCAAGTACTTCACTGGTCGGGTTTTCTAAGCCTTCTATCTCATTTAAATAGTGGTGGTCTAGGCGTTCATAGATAGGATTAAAGGCGCTTTTCACATCAGCAAAATCCATGATCCATCCAGTATGAGCATCAATTTCACCCGTAATTTCTAAGCGCACCATGAAAGAGTGCCCATGCAGGCGACCACATTTATGCCCTTCAGGTACATGAGGAAGGCGGTGTGCCGCTTCAAAGTGAAAATCTTTGTAGATGGTTGTGCTCATAAATTTCTCCTTACTAATGTTTAGCAGCGTATTCTACTGCTATTTTGACTCAAAATGTCGTTATTTATCGATTTCTGGCTAATCTTTTTATTCGATATTCATCATCGAATATTTTCTTTAGGATTTTTAGCTATTAGTTATGGCTATAGTTTCTTATCTTCCTAGTTATGGCTGTTATAACCTCTATCCTCATTTGGGATAGAGAATGGCATGAATGACTTTTATTGACTATTCAATGATGGATCACGTTGGAGTGACAAAATAATGCAAAACAAGCAACCTCCATTATCAGCATTACCGATTTCTACGGAGCAATTAGGGCGTTTACAGACCGCAGTGGGAGATTTTTCATCTCATCAGTTGGCATGGTTATCAGGCTATTTATGGGGCATGGTGAATCAAAATAGTGCTGTGGGTGAAACGGTTCCCGCAACGCTTGTCCCCCAAGAAACAGTGACCATTATTTCAGCCTCTCAAACAGGCAACGCCCGCCGCCTTGCCGAACAACTTAGAGAGAAACTCCTGAGTGAAAAGATCAGCGCGAATTTAGTGAATGCGGGTGACTATAAATTTAAGCAAATCAATCAAGAAAAAGTCGTTATTGTCGTGGCATCGACTCAGGGTGAAGGGGAACCTGCGGAAGAGGCGGTGGCTTTGCATAAATACCTGAACTCGAAAAAAGCCCCAGATCTTTCTGCAACTCATTATGCCGTTTTTGCACTTGGTGACTCTTCCTATGAACATTTTTGCCAAGCTGGAAAGGATTTCGATTCCCAGCTCGCGAAGTTAGGGGCAAGTGAATTGCTACCACGGGTTGATGCTGATGTGGAGTATCAAATATTGGCCGATGAGTGGGTGAGTACACTGACACAAATTTTAAAAGCGCGTGTGCCTGCTCAGTCAGATAGCCAGCTTATAAACACTCAATCTGGCAGCGTGAACCAGCTAGACTCTTCCCCATACACTAAAACGGCACCGCTCACCGCAACGTTGTTGAGTAACCAAAAGATAACTGGGCGCGGGTCTGACAAAGATGTTCGCCACATTGAGATTGATTTAGGGAACTCGGGGTTGCGTTATCAACCTGGCGATGCGCTTGGCGTGTGGTTTGATAATGACCCAGCCTTAGTGGATGAGCTGATTGGCTTATTGTGGTTACACGGGGATGAGGACGTGTTTATCGGTCAGCAGCGTCATTCACTGCGCGACGCGTTAACTTACCAACTGGAGCTGACTCAAAATACCCATTTGATCGTCGAAAAATATGCTCAGCTATCAAAAGATGATGGCTTGCTGGCGCTAATTAGTGATAAACCGGCCATTATGCAATATGCGCAAACCACGCCAATCGTCGATATGGTACGTCAAGCGGCGGCACAGCCGAGCGCGCAAGAATTTGTTGATTTACTGCGTCCACTGACGCCTCGTTTGTACTCTATTTCTTCTTCTCAGGCTGAAGCAGAGGATGAGGTTCATGCAACGGTTGGTGTCGTACGTTATGACATTGAGGGACGCCCAAGGACAGGGGGAGCTTCTGGATTTTTAGCGGATCGTCTTAAGGAAGGAGACGAATTACGGGTATTTATTGAACATAATGATAACTTCCGCTTACCCGCAGATTCAAATACGCCGGTGATTATGATTGGACCGGGAACGGGGATAGCCCCATTCCGCGCTTTTTTGCAGCAGCGTGATAATGACGGTAGCGCAGGTAAAAACTGGTTGTTCTTTGGTAATCCGCACTTTGTTGACGACTTCTTATATCAAGTGGAGTGGCAGCGTTACGTCAAAGATGGCTTGCTGACTCATGTGTCATTGGCATGGTCTCGGGATCAGGCTCAAAAAGTGTATGTCCAAGACAAATTACGTGAGCAAGGTCGTGAAGTGTGGAATTGGATTCAGCAAGGTGCGCACATCTACGTGTGCGGGGATGCAAACCGTATGGCGAAAGATGTGGAACAAGCATTATTGGATGTCATCAGCGAGCACGGGCACATGGATGAAGAGCAAGCGGATGACTTTTTAAGTGAGCTGCGTGTGATGCGCCGTTATCAGAGGGACGTTTATTAATGAGCAATGAACATCAACAAGCTGCACCTCAACCACCTTTAGTGGTCGAAGGGAAGCTCGCAGACAGCGAGCGTATGAAGCAGCAAAGTAACTATTTACGAGGCACCATCAAAGAGGATCTTAAAAACGGTCTTACTGGGGGTTTTGATGGCGATAACTTCTTACTGATCCGTTTTCACGGTATGTATCAGCAAGATGATAGAGACATTCGAGCCGAGCGTGCAGAACAGAAATTAGAACCACGCCACGCGATGATGCTACGTTGCCGTTTACCTGGGGGAATAATCACGCCAAAGCAGTGGCTAGATATCGATAAGTTTGCCTCTGAGCACACATTATACGGCAGCATTCGTATCACTAACCGGCAAACGTTCCAGTTCCACGGCATTCTTAAAGGGGATGTGAAGCCTGCCCATCAGATGCTCAGCCATGTGGGACTTGATGCGTTAGCTACGGCTAACGATGTAAACCGTAACGTACTGTGTACCTCTAACCCTGTACAGTCTGAATTGCATCAGCAAGCCTATGAATGGGCGAAAAAAATCTCTGAGCATTTATTACCTCGTACGAGTGCTTATGCCGAGATTTGGCTGGATAAAGAAAAAATAGTGACCACGGATGAGGAACCTATTTTAGGGCAAACTTATCTTCCTCGAAAATTTAAAACCACCGTCGTGATCCCACCACTTAACGATGTGGATCTCCATGCCAATGACATGAATTTCGTGGCAATTGCAGAGAAAGGGCAACTTATTGGTTTTAATGTGCTGGTGGGCGGTGGATTAGCAATGACCCACGGCGATACGAATACATTCCCACGCCTTGCGAGCGAATTTGGTTTTATTCCATTAGATAAAACCTTGGCGGTCGCGGAAGCGATAGTGACCACCCAGCGGGATTGGGGAAATCGAACGGAGCGTAAAAATGCCAAAACCAAATACACTCTCGAACGAGTTGGGGTTGAGGTTTTTAAAGCGGAAGTCGAAAAGCGCGCAGGTGTACAGTTTGAGATCATCCGCCCCTATCAATTCACTCAGCGCGGAGATCAAATTGGTTGGCTAAAAGGGATTGATAACCGCTGGCATTTGACGCTATTTGTAGAAAATGGGCGTTTAATTGATTTAGCGGATAAGCCATTAAAAACCGGTGTTGCAGAAATTGCCAAGATCCACAAAGGCGATTTCCGTTTAACGGCGAATCAAAATTTAATTGTGGCGGGTATTGAGGAAGAGGATAAAGCGGCGATAGAGCAAATTGCCCTTGATCACGGTTTAATGAGCCGTGAAGTAACCCGTCAGCGTGAAAATTCGATGGCGTGTGTGTCATTCCCTACATGCCCTCTAGCAATGGCGGAAGCAGAACGTTTTTTGCCTGAATTTGTCAGCGAAGTTGAAAAAATCATGACTTCCCATCACGTCGCGGATGAGCACATTGTACTACGCATTACAGGGTGCCCAAATGGCTGTGGTCGCGCGATGCTCGCGGAGGTGGGGCTCGTTGGTAAAGCCCTTGATCGTTATAATCTGCATCTAGGTGGTAATCGAATCGGTACGCGTATTCCTCGGATGTATAAGGAAAATATCAGTAGCGCGGAAATTTTATCTATCCTTGATGAATTGATTGGTCGGTGGGCAGCTGAGCGTCAGCCTAATGAAGGTTTTGGTGACTATCTGGTCCGTGTTGAGGTGGTGAAACCCGTTCTCAACTCTGCGGTTGATTTCTACGAGGTTAAGGAGGCGGTATGAGCCGACTTCAGTTAGCGCAACTTCAGCAGTTAGATAAGCGAGATCAAGAGGCTTATCTGCATGAATACAATCTGCAACTCGAAGCGATGAGCGCCTTGGAACGCGTTGAGTGGGCAGTGGAACACTTACCCGCTGAGTTTGTCTTGTCATCCAGTTTTGGAATTCAAGGTGCTTTAGCATTGCATTTGGTGACACAAATCGTACCGAATATTCCGGTTATTTTAACGGATACAGGGTATTTATTTCCTGAAACCTATCAGTTTATTGAACAATTAACTGAGCGACTTGCTTTAAATTTAAACGTGTACCGCTCGCCTATTAGCCCTGCATGGCAAGAAGCGGTTCATGGACAGCTGTGGACTCAAGGGATTGAGGGAATTGAGCGTTATAACCAATTAAATAAAGTCGAGCCAATGTCTCGGGCACTACGGGAATTGCAGGCTCAGAGCTGGTTTTCAGGGCTGAGACGGGAACAGTCTGCCAGTCGTGCAGAATTACCTGTACTGAGCATAGGTCGTGGTATTTTTAAAATTCTGCCAGTGATTGACTGGAATAATAAGGATGTTTATCAATACCTCACTAAACATAACCTGCCATACCACCCATTATGGGAAAAAGGGTATTTGTCGGTGGGGGATACTCATACGAGTCGACCGTGGGAGCCGGGTATGAATGAAGAGCAAACTCGTTTTTTTGGTTTAAAGCGCGAATGTGGGCTTCATGAAAACTAACACTTTTCATAAAAATTAAAGTGTTTCGTTAAAATAATTAATTACTTGCTTTAATAATAAGTAGAAAATAATTTTATTTGTTTAATAACAAAGGGATGCCATTATCTTTAATAAAGGCATCCCTTTATTGTTTTTTATTATGAATTCTTTGTTTTTTATTATTTAATCAGGCTATTATCCCTGAAAATAAGCTGATTTTACTTGGTTTTGTCGACTTTATTTACCTTATGCCTTTCTGTTCCTATTCATGCTTTTTTGTCATTTCAAAGTCACGAATTCACACCATATAGTCAATTTCATTGCTCTTATAATTAAAATGTTGGATGGAAGTGATATATGGATTACTTACCTTTATTTGTGAGTTTGCGCGGTCGTCAAGTGGTACTGATTGGTGGCGGTGTCGTGGCGGCACGAAAAGCCGAGTTATTACTTAAAGCTCATGCATCGCTGGTGGTCATTTCTCCAGAGCTATGTGAAAGCTTGTATGAGGCTTATCAACAAAATCAATTGTTATGGGTACAAGCGTCTTACCAGACTCAGCATCTTGATGGTGCTTATTTAGTGATAGCTGCAACGGACGATCACGCTCTCAATGAGAAAGTTTTTCATGATGCGCAGCAGCACCATATTTTTGTTAATGTGGTGGACGAACAGCCACTATGTTCATTTATTGTGCCATCCATTATTGACCGTTCTCCTGTCATTGTTGCTATTTCATCGGGAGGTACTGCACCGGTCTTAGCGAAATTGTTGCGTGAAAAACTGGAAGCCATGCTCCCGCTATCACTTGGCAAGATGGCAGAGATTGCAGGACGTTGGCGTGAGCGTGTTAAGCAGCGTTTAACCAAATTAAGTGAGCGTAAGCGTTTTTGGGAGCGCAGTTTTAGCGGGCGTTTTGCATCTTTGGTAGAAAGCGGGCAATTGGATGATGCAGAAAAACAACTTGAACAACAATTGACTGAGCCAGATAACCAAGGGGAACTCACCTTGGTGGGAGCTGGACCTGGTGATGCAGGACTGTTAACACTCAAAGGTTTGAGGGTACTGCAAAATGCTGATGTGGTGCTATATGACCATCTAGTGAGCGCGGAAATTCTTGACCTTGTACGTCGCGATGCAGACAAAATTTGTGTCGGAAAACGGGCGGGCAACCACAGCGTAACTCAAGAAGAAACCAATCAATTGATCGTCAAATATGCTCAGCAAGGTAAAAAAGTCGTGCGCTTAAAAGGCGGTGACCCGTTTATTTTTGGTCGCGGAGGCGAAGAGCTACAAGTCGCTGCTGAGGCTAAAATTCCTTTCCAAGTGGTTCCAGGGATCACTGCGGCGATTGGTGCAACCGCGTATGCCGGAATTCCACTGACTCACCGAGATCACGCTCAGAGTATCACGTTTATTACAGGTCATTGCCGACAAGGTGGTGCAGAGCTGGATTGGCAAGCACTAGCGCGTGGTCACCAAACGCTGGCTATCTATATGGGGACCGTGACGGCTGACAATATTCGCCAGCAGCTTATCCAGCATGGACGTCACCGAAATACGCCTGTAGCGGTGATCGGTTGCGGAACCCGTCAGGATCAAAAAGTGGTGACTGGCGCATTACATGAATTGGAGTCATTGGCTCAACAAGCCCCCGCACCTGCATTAATCGTCATTGGCGAAGTGGCGGCATTACATCAACAGCTGGCATGGTTTGGTCAGCAACCCGAAACCATTCAATGGCGTTCAGCGGTGCTGGAATTGGCTTAAGCGAGGAGTGAATCATGAACGAAAAAAAATTAACCCACTTACAGCAATTAGAAGCGGAAAGTATTCATATTATTCGTGAAGTTGCTGCTGAATTTGCAAATCCAGTAATGCTCTATTCGATAGGAAAAGACTCTTCCGTGATGCTGCATTTAGCGCGTAAAGCGTTTTATCCCGGTACGATCCCATTTCCGTTACTGCACGTTGATACGGGGTGGAAATTTCGTGAAATGTACCAGTTTCGTGATGAAACTGCGCAAAAGTACGGTTTTGAATTACTCATCCACCGTAACCCTGAAGGGGAAAGATTAGGCATTAACCCATTTGTGCATGGCAGTGCAAAACATACTGATATCATGAAAACGGAAGGCTTAAAACAAGCGCTAGATAAGTATGGCTTTGATGCCGCTTTCGGTGGTGCAAGGCGGGATGAAGAGAAATCACGTGCGAAAGAGCGCATTTATTCATTTCGTGATCGCTCTCACCGTTGGGACCCGAAGAATCAACGCCCTGAGCTATGGCATAACTATAATGGCCAAATTAATAAAGGCGAAAGTATCCGCGTTTTTCCATTATCTAATTGGACCGAGTTAGATATTTGGCAATATATCTACTTGGAAAATATCGATATTGTTCCTCTCTATTTTGCTGATGAGCGGCCTGTGATTGAGCGTGATGGAACATTGATCATGGTCGATGATGGGCGAATCCAGCTAAAAGCGGGTGAAGTTATCACCAAGAAAAAAGTCCGTTTTCGAACATTAGGATGCTGGCCACTGACTGGGGCTGTGCCATCGAATGCCAGTACGTTACCGGAAATAATCGAAGAGATGTTGCTATCCACCACCAGTGAGCGTCAAGGGCGCTTGATTGATAGTGACCAATCCGCCTCTATGGAGCAGAAAAAGCGCCAAGGCTATTTTTAATCAATCGGTAAGGAACAATATCATGGCTGAACTGGCTTACAACGACGCAATTGCGCATCAAATCCAACAACAAGGGGGCGTGGAGGCTTACTTACTCGCTCAGCAGCATAAGGGATTATTACGCTTTTTAACCTGTGGAAATGTGGATGATGGCAAAAGCACCTTGATTGGTCGCTTATTGCATGACACTCAACAAATTTATCAAGATCAGCTGTCTGTTTTACAAACGGACAGTAAGCGAATAGGGACGCAAGGCGAAAAGTTGGATCTGGCGTTGCTGGTGGATGGATTAGCCGCCGAGCGTGAACAGGGGATCACCATTGATGTGGCATATCGTTATTTTTCAACGGAAAAACGCAAGTTTATCATCGCAGATACCCCAGGACACGAGCAATACACTCGCAATATGGCGACAGGTGCGTCAACCTGCTCGTTATCTATTCTGCTGATCGATGCTCGAAAAGGGATACAAGAGCAAACTCGGCGTCACAGTTTTATTAGTACGCTACTGGGGATCCGCCATTTGATCGTTGCTGTGAATAAGATGGATTTGGTGGGTTATAGTCAGTCTGTATTTGAAAAAATTCAGCGTGATTACCAGCAATTTGCTGAACAATTGCCCGTTGATCTCAACGTTTGGTTTGTGCCTATTTCTGCACTGGATGGGGATAATATTGTATCGCCAAGTGATAATTTACCGTGGTATCACGGCGAAACATTATTGTCGCTATTGGAAAATGTGCAAGTCACTCAGACCGCAGCGGAACAGCCATTACGCTTTCCTGTGCAATATGTGAATCGTCCAAATTTGGATTTTCGTGGGTACAGCGGCACATTGTCATCGGGAATTATACAGGTGGGACAGCCGATTAAAGTGCTGCCATCTGGCACGACTTCCACCATCAAAGAGATTGTGACGTTTGCTGGTAATCAGTCTTCTGCAATTGCTGGAGAAGCGATTACCTTAGTTCTCAGTGATGAAATTGATATTAGCCGCGGTGATTTGATTGTCGCTGAAAATGAACACTTACTTGCCAGTCAGCATGCGTTAATCGATGTTGTGTGGATGTCAGAACAGCCCCTAGTACAAGGGCAGCAAGTGGATATCAAAATTGCAGGTAAGCGTAGCCGAGGCAAAGTAGAGAATATCCAGTATCAAGTGGATGTGAATAACTTGACTCAGAAAGTGGCGACGGAACTTCCATTAAACGGTATCGGTTTAGTTGAATTTTCATTCGATGAGCCATTGTTACTGGAAAATTATCAAAGTAATGGCGATACCGGCGGCATGATTTTGATTGATAGGTTAACTAACGTAACGGTTGGCGCTGGGTTGGTTCGAGAAGCTCAGTCTGAAGACGCCATCCATAGCAGTGAATTTAGCCAATTTGAAATCGAGCTTAATCAATTGATTCGCCGTCATTTCCCTCATTGGGGTGCTCGCGATGTGTTAGGTGGGAAGTAGTACCATGAGTTCACAAGAAAATATTGTTTGGCACCAACACACGGTGACTCGGCAGTGGCGCGAACAACGTAATGGACATAAAGGCGCGGTATTGTGGTTTACAGGGTTATCGGGTTCAGGGAAATCCACATTAGCGGGGGCGGTTGAAGCTCAGCTCGCGGCTTTGGGTATGCAAACCTATCTGTTGGATGGGGATAATATACGCCATGGGTTATGTGGCGATTTAGGGTTTAACGAACCAGATAGGCAGGAAAATATTCGGCGTATTGGCGAAGTGGCCAAGCTGATGGTCGATGCTGGATTGATAGTTGCAACGGCATTTATTTCACCGTACCAAGAAGATAGACAGCGAGTTCGGGCGTTATTTGAGCCTGACCAGTTTTATGAGTTGTATGTTGATACACCAATCGAGATTTGTGAAGAGCGTGACCCAAAAGGGTTATATCGGCAAGCTCGTGCGGGAAAAATTGCCCATTTTACTGGGATCGACGCACCTTATCAGCCTCCTGAAAATCCAGAGCTGCACCTTGATGGAACGCGTTCTATTGATGATTCTTTAATGCAGATTATTCAACTGCTTCAGCAAAAAAAGACCATTTCTATAGCAAATTGATTTTACTTAAATATCATCCTTTTCTACATTTATAGGGAATTGGATGATATTTAATCTCTTCTAGCGCGAAAAATTCTGACTTTTTAGACAATATTTGCATCACAGTAGCGTCACGCGCTCAGTTATGGGATGATTAGCAAATCATTTCAGGGGGCAAGATGGGTAAATTAACGCTACTATTAATTGCGATATTAGCTTGGTTACAATATTCCTTATGGTTAGGCAAAAATGGCATCCATGACTATGTAAAGGTCAAAGATGATGTTGCTGCGCAGGAAATTGTGAATTCGCGCTTAAAACAGCGCAATGAACAGCTATTTGCAGAAATTAATGACTTGAATGATGGTCAAGATGCAATTGAAGAACGGGCACGTAGCGAACTTGGCATGTTAAAGCCTGGTGAGTCATTCTATCGAATGGTCAAAGAGCGTAATAATTCGCCGTCATCTCAATAACCATCATTTAGGGTATATTACACCCAATAGCCTGATAATTTCTGATGTAAGACTCGAATCATGATAAATCTAATAACATCAAGCGCAGCACCGATTGTTGCGCTTATCCCCGCTGCGGGAATCGGAAGCCGCATGAACGCGGATTGCCCAAAGCAATATTTGTCGGTCGCGGGTAAAACGATTATTGAACACACCATTGATGCTTTGTTACGTAGCCCTGACGTACAGCTGATAGTGGTCGCATTAAGTGCTGAAGATGATTATTTTCAACACCTTGATATCGCCAAAGATCCTCGTGTCGTAACAGTTATTGGGGGAAAAGAACGCGCGGACTCTGTCTTGTCAGGACTCAACTATCTTATTAAACAACCTGAGTATGATAATGCTTGGGTTTTAGTGCATGATGCAGCACGCCCATGCTTGCATTTGGATGATTTAAATACAATTATTCAGTTAGTGACCAAAAATGATTGTTGCGGCGGCATATTGGCTGCTCCCGTTCGGGATACGATGAAACGCGGGACTGCGGGTACACAAAATATATCTCATACCGTTGAGCGAGAAGCTCTTTGGCATGCCCTGACTCCGCAGTTTTTCCCATTAGAATTATTACGTAACTGTTTAGATAAGGCATTGAAAGAGAACGCTGTTATCACCGATGAGGCTTCCGCACTGGAACATTGTGGTTATCAACCGATATTAGTATCAGGACGTGCTGATAACCTTAAGGTGACGAGACCAGAAGATCTGGCATTGGCAGAATTCTATCTTTCAAGAATGAAATCATAAGGAAAAAAAATGAGAATCGGACACGGTTTTGATGTGCATAAGTTTGGCGGTGAAGGTCCCATCGTGATCGGTGGTGTTCGCATTCCCTACGATCAAGGTCTTATCGCACATTCCGATGGTGATGTTGTTTTGCATGCACTGACAGATGCTATTTTAGGCGCAGCAGCACTTGGGGATATTGGTAAATTATTCCCTGATACCGATCCTGCCTATAAAGGGGCGGATAGCCGTGTTTTACTCAGAGAAGTATTCTGCCAAGTCCGTAAAAAAGGGTATTTGATTGGCAATATTGATGTCACTATCATGGCACAAGCGCCGAAAATGCTGCCACATATTCCACAAATGCGTGTGAATATTGCCGAAGATCTCGAATGCCATATGGATGATGTCAATGTGAAAGCGACCACCACAGAGCAATTGGGTTTTGTGGGTCGTAAAGAAGGGATTGCTTGCGCCGCTGTGGCTTTACTTATCAAAGATAATAGTAATGAAAGTTATGAATGTTCAGTACCTGCATGGTAAGCCCCTCTCTTCGGGGACGTTAAAAAGTATTCCTGAAGATTTCGTGGTGAAAGAAGATTTAGGTTTTGAGCTTGATGGGGAAGGCGAACACGTTATGGTTCGCGTCGAAAAAACAGGCTGCAATACATTATTTGTTGCGGAACAACTGGCAAAGTTTGCTAAAATTTCAGCACGGGCAGTGAGTTATGCTGGGCTAAAAGATAGACACGCGGTCACGGAACAATGGTTCTGTTTACAAATGCCAGGTAAAGATACCCCTGATTTTTCTGCTTGGCAGCTTGAAGGCTGTCGTGTTCTTGCCGTCACGCGCCAAAAGCGTAAATTACGGATTGGTTCTCTCAAAGGTAACCAATTTGAAATCACGTTGCGTGATATCACGAACGCAGATGATGTGGAGCAACGCCTACAAAAAGTGGCTAAACTGGGTGTTCCTAACTATTTTGGTGAACAACGTTTTGGTCGTGATGGACAAAATCTTGTCCAAGCACGTCGTTGGGCAAACCAAGAAATCACAGTTCGTGAACGAAATAAGCGTAGTTTTTATCTCTCTGCTGCACGAAGTGCTATGTTTAATGATATCGCGAGTGCGAGAATTGCGAATAATACGGCGCAGTACGCGATGTTGGGAGATGCTTTGCAACTCACTGGGAGAGGAAGCTGGTTTGTCGCGACCGCAGAAGAGTTGGATTCACTGCAAGCTCGCTTACAGTCTTCAGAATTAAGTGTGACAGCGCCGCTTCCTGGTGATGGCGATTTAGGTACCCAAGAGGACGCACTGGCTTTTGAAATACATTGCTTAGAACAAGATTATCAGCCATTTATGGCGCTAATGAAAAATGAGCGAGTTTCTCCAGCAAGACGCGCTGTGCTTGTTAAGCCGCAAAATTTGCAATGGCAATGGTTAGACTCGTCAACCGTGAAACTGGATTTTTTCCTGAATTCAGGCAGTTTTGCGACCAGTGTTGTACGAGAAATTATCAATCAGGATTGTGTTGATGCTGAATATATTATTGAGTAACGATGATGGGGTAACAGCGCCGGGGATACAAACTCTGGCAGCGGCGTTACGCCAACATTATCATGTACAAGTGATTGCACCCGATCGTAATCGAAGTGGGGCTTCAAACGCACTAACTTTAGATAAGCCATTAAAAATTCAAACATTAAGTAATGGTGACCTGGCTGTTCAAGAAGGAACACCAACCGATTGTGTGTATATTGGGGTGAATAAAGTGGTTCGCCCTCGTCCTGATATTGTGGTGTCGGGCATTAACTGTGGTCCAAACCTTGGGGATGATGTTATCTATTCAGGTACTGTCGCGGCAGCAACAGAAGGACGCCATTTGGGATTACCTTCTATTGCCGTTTCACTTGATGGCGAAGTGCATTATGACACGGCCGCTAAGGTAACTTGCGATATCCTCATTATGTTGCAGAAAAATCCATTACGTGCGGGAAATATCTTAAATATCAATGTGCCAGATATTCCTTACGAAGAGTTAAAAGGGATCAAAGTGACCCGTTGTGGTAGCCGCCATGCGGCATCTAAGGTCTATAATATTGAAGATCCTCGCGGGAATATGCTGTATTGGCTAGGTCCGGTAGGTGAGATTCGCGATGCAGGACCGGGCACAGATTTTGAAGCAGTACAAAATGGCTATGTTTCGATTACGCCTCTGCAAGTGGATTTAACTTCTTATAAAACGCAGGCAGTGTTAGAAGAGTGGCTAGATAAGTCAGGAGTGAAGGCAAAATGAAAATTGGGCTCATGAAAGAACTGCTGGCACAGTTGCGCCAACAGGGAATTCACGATGAGCGCCTATTAGACGCGCTCGCGCTTGTTCCTCGCGAACGGTTCGTTGACGAAGCGCTATCTCATAAAGCCTACGATAATATCCCATTACCGATTGGTCATGGGCAGACGATTTCACAGCCGTATATTGTCGCAAAAATGACCGCATTATTAGCGGTCAAACCCACAGATCATGTTTTGGAGATTGGGACAGGGTCTGGGTATCAAACTGCGGTACTGGCGCATCTTTGTGAGCATGTTTATTCAGTCGAAAGAGTCAAAAGCTTACAATGGACGGCGAAGCGTCGTTTTAAATTATTAGATTTACACAATATTTCAACTCGCCACGGTGATGGCTGGGAAGGTTGGCAATCTAAAGGTCCTTTTGATGGGATCATTGTGACAGCTGCACCTAGCGAAATACCGTCGTTGTTACTGAAACAGTTAAAAGATGGGGGACGATTAGTCCTGCCTGTTGGTGACAAAGATCAGGCTCTGAAATTGATTACCCGTCGTGGTAATGACTATCATACGAACGTGATTGAGAAAGTCCGTTTTGTTCCTCTGGTTGCCGGTGACTTGAGCTAATTACCTTTTGGGTTATCTTTTACTCATAGGGTATTTTGCTCAAACTGTTAAGTGATAATCTCAATTTGTTATACTTTTGATACATTTAACTTGTCCATTATTTTATATTTCTGCTTTAATAAGCGAAATATTTTAAGATACTAATATTCAATAAGCATAAATTGCATTCTAACCCTTTAGTATCAGGTCAGACTTTTCTTCACGGGAGAAGAAATATGAAAATTGTTAGCCCAATAAACAGAATTCGATGGGCGGTTATCTTTTCATTTAGCGGTGCTTTATTAGCAGGATGCTCAACGCCTTATCATCCAGCAGCACCGATTTCGAGTGTGAATGATGGAGGTTCTAGCCAACAAACGGCGTCAAGAACTGTGCCGAACCCACCGACTAACACGGGAATGAGTACGGCGATGCCTTCAGATAGACCTAATTTATCGTCGAATAGTTCGATGGGTAATAGTGCGTCTAGACCTGTATCAACAAGTAGTGATGGCCGGATTGTTTACAACCGAGACTACGGTCAAATTCCGAAGGGAAGCTATAACGGTAATAACTATACCGTTCAGCGTGGAGATACTCTGTTCTATATCGCCTATATAACTGGTAATGATTTCCGTGAGTTAGCATCGAAAAATAACATTCCGGAACCATACAGCCTAAATGTAGGTCAGGTGATAAACATTGGTAATGCAAATGTGAGCTCGAGCACACAATTAGCATCAAATAGTCAACAGCGTCCGGTTGATCTTCAACCAACTAATGGGTATCCTGAAAATAGTAGCGGGCAGAATTCAGGTAAGATGTTGCCGAATAACAAGAAACCAACCTCTACGGTTTCTACGACAACAGCAAGCCCAACCACTACGACTGCAACAGCCACAACCGGAAGTAGCACAAATAATTCGTCAATTAAATGGCGTTGGCCAGCAGATGGGAAGATGATTGAAGGCTTCTCTGATGCTCAAGGCGGGAACAAAGGTGTCGATATTGCCGGTTCTCGTGGTCAATCTGTTATTGCCGCTGCTCCGGGTAAAGTCGTATATGCTGGCAATGCACTGCGTGGATATGGAAATCTCATAATAATAAAACATAACGATGACTACTTAAGTGCCTATGCACATAACGATACGTTACTTGTGCGTGACCAACAGGATGTTGCTGAGGGTCAGAAAATAGCCACAATGGGTAGCACCGGAACAAGTTCTGTTCGTTTGCATTTTGAAATTCGTTACAAGGGAAAATCAGTAAACCCGCTGCGTTATTTACCGCAGCGATAAACTGGGCGGGGTGTATTCGCATTCCGTCCTCATTATCTAGGGTCGGAGTCACTGATGAGCCAAAGTTCGCTGAAAGTTAACGAGTTGTATAATGACCTCGATGAAAATGCGATGGATGAAGCATTTGATGAGAGTCAATTTAAAGAAGAGGATCTAGCTTCAGAACTGGATGAAGAAACGGATTTACTCCAAAGCGCGAGTCAACGCGTTTTGGACGCAACCCAAATTTATCTCAGTGAAATTGGATTCTCTCCACTCCTCACAGCAGAGGAAGAGGTTTTCTATGCTCGCAGAGCCCTTCGGGGGGATGTGGCGTCGCGTCAGCGTATGATAGAAAGCAACCTGCGTTTAGTGGTAAAAATATCTCGCCGTTATAATAACCGAGGATTAGCCTTACTCGATCTGATCGAAGAAGGAAATCTCGGGTTGATTCGTGCCGTTGAAAAGTTTGACCCTGAAAAGGGCTTTCGTTTTTCAACGTATGCGACATGGTGGATCCGTCAAACGATTGAACGTGCCATCATGAACCAAACTCGAACAATCCGCCTTCCTATTCATATTGTCAAAGAGCTCAATATTTATCTTCGTACTGCCCGTGAACTTGCCCAAAAGCTAGATCATGAGCCAAGCCCTGAAGAAATTGCTGAGCGATTAGACAAGCCTGTAGAAGATGTCAGCCGAATGCTACGTTTAAATGAACGTATCACGTCCGTTGATACACCGATTGCAGGGGATTCAGAGAAGTCATTGTTGGAAGTCCTATCTGACGATAATGAGTCGGGACCTGAAAACACAATCCAAGATAACAACTTAAAAGAAAATATCGTTAAGTGGTTATATGAATTAAATCCGAAGCAGCGCGAAGTATTAGCACGTCGTTTTGGTTTATTGGGTTATGAAGCGGAAACTCTGGAAGAGGCTGGGCGCGAAATTGGGCTCACTCGTGAAAGAGTTCGTCAAATTCAGGTTGAAGGTTTAAGACGTCTTAAAGATATTTTGCAAGGTGAAGATTTAACGCTGGAAGCGTTATTCAATATGTAATCTGCTGTGTTTGAACTCAAAGCCCCTGTTGTCATTGATAACAGGGGGCTTTTCTTTTTAGCCGGCGGAATTAATCGGTATACCGCTGTGGAATTTAAAATCGTCATCTGGTGTTGAAATCAACTGCGCCTCAACTTCCCCGTAAAAACGTACACGCTCGGTAATATCTGTTTTGCTAATTGATTGAGCGAGTTGCAGATAGTCTTGGTAATGACGTGCTTCTGAGCGTAAAAGTGACGTATAAAAATTGGCAAGTTGCTCATCCAAATGAGGGGCTAACTTAGCAAACCGTTCACAGGATCGCGCTTCAATATAAGCACCAATAATTAATTTATCGACCAGCGTTTTTGGGTCATGTGGATCTAAATGACTAAATAATCCTTTAGCATAGCGCCCTGCGTTGATCCCATCATACGTAATACCCCGTTGATGCAGTATTTCCAATACTTGATAGAAATGGTGCAGCTCTTCTTTGATTAACAACACCATTTTATCAATGAGATCTTGGCTATAAGGTGACTGCTTTTTGGCTAAAATTTGTTTAGAAATTTGATTCTTGTTTTTCAATGTATGCACATCACCAATCCGATCATAGGCGAAGGCTTCATAGGGTTTGAACCATTCTAAAAGGATAGCTGCGCTTTCTTTATCAACGGCATATTTGCGAATTAAAAACATGGCGCTTTGCGCGGCTTTTAATTCACACAATAAATGGTCCTTCAAAATAATGGGCAAATTTTCAGGCTGACTCGCTTTGTAGATCCATTCATCAGGCGTTTCACACTGTAAAAATTGCTTAATTGGCGCTAATAATTCAGCGTACTCATCCATGTTAGTTATCCATTTCCTTTAAACGATATAACCAGTCAAGGGCTTGGCGTGGGGTGAGTTTATCGGGGTCAATGTCTTCTAAAGCGGCTAATACGGGAGACGGTTCTTCTTCTACTGCACCTAAGAAGCTTAGCTGAGCGCTATCTACATGGCTGGCATTGGCATTATTGGAGATAACTTCTAACTCTTTGAGTTTTTGCTTAGCGCGTTTAATCACTTCTTTCGGTACACCCGCTAGAGAAGCAACGGCTAAGCCATAACTTTTGCTTGCTGCGCCATCTTGGACATTATGCATGAAGGCAATGGTATCACCGTGCTCCATGGCATCGAGGTGAATATTAACCGCACCTTCCAGTTTTTCCGGCAGGGTAGTTAATTCAAAATAGTGGGTGGCAAACAGGGTCATTGCCTTGATACGGTTGACTAAATTTTCTGCACAAGCCCACGCTAATGAAAGCCCATCATAGGTTGAGGTACCTCGACCAATTTCATCCATCAGAACTAAACTGTGTTCAGTCGCATTATGTAAAATATTCGCTGTTTCTGTCATTTCTACCATAAAGGTTGAACGTCCAGAAGCAAGGTCATCAGAGGCGCCCACACGCGTAAAAATACGGTCAACAGGACCAATCACCGCTTTACTCGCAGGAACAAAACTACCAATGTAAGCCAGCAAAGTGATCAACGCAGTTTGGCGCATGTAGGTGCTTTTACCGCCCATATTGGGGCCTGTAATGATCAGCAAACGGCGCTGTGGAGAAAGGGATAGCGGGTTAGAAATAAATGGCTCACTAAGTACTTGTTCAACAACAGGATGTCGACCTTCAGTAATCTGAATACCGGGTTTGTCCGTCAATTGAGGGCAGGCATAGCCCAGAGTGTCCGCTCGTTCAGCCAAAGTGGAGAGAACGTCCAGTTCAGCCAGAGCTTCTGCACTGGTTTGTAATGCGGCTAAATGAGGCAGTAGTCTATCAAACAGTTCATCATACAGGGCTTTTTCGATAGCCAGTGCTTTGCCTTTTGATGTTAGAACCTTATCTTCATACTCTTTCAATTCAGGGATAATATAGCGTTCTGCATTTTTCAATGTTTGGCGGCGTACATAATGAATTGGGGTGAGATGGCTTTGCCCACGACTCACTTGAATGTAGTAACCATGTACTGCGTTATAGCCCACTTTCAGGGTATCGATACCCAGTTTTTCACGTTCACGAATCTCTAAGCGGTCAAGATAATCTGTTGCGCCATCAGCTAATGCTCGCCATTCATCGAGTTCACTGTTATAGCCAGTCGCAATAACACCACCATCACGGACTAATACTGGAGGAGCGTCGACAATCGCCTTTTCTAGCAGGTCTTGTAACTCATCGAATCGACCAACCCGTTGGGTTAACGTATTCAGGTAACCACAGTCTGATTGTGCCAGAATTTGGTGAATATCCTGATATTGCTGGAACGCATGGCGCATACGTGTTAAGTCACGAGGGCGAGCGGAACGTAAAGCGAGTCGAGCAAGGACTCGTTCCAGATCACCAATTTGACGTAAGAATGGTTGCAGCTCAATGCCATATTGTTGCAAGGCACCAATGGCTTGCTGGCGGTTGGTTAACACGGTGAGATTACGCAGTGGGGTATGAAGCCAGCGTTTTAGCATACGGCTGCCCATTGGTGTCACACATTTATCCAAAATGGCGGCGAGTGTGTTTTCTGTTCCACCTGCAAGGTTTTGAGTTAACTCTAAGTTTCGGCGTGTTGCTGCATCTAAAATAACATTATCTTGTTGTTTTTCCATAATAATGCTACGAATGTGCGGGAGTGCTGTTCGTTGAGTATCTTTAACATATTGCAGTAAGCAACCCGCTGCACGTAAAGCTTTATGGGCATTTTCAACGCCGAATCCGACCAAATCTTTGGTGCCAAATTGCAGGTTTAATTGCTGTTTTGCCGTGTCTAATTCATATTCCCAAAGCGGTCGACGGCGTAATCCTTTATTCAATTCAATCAAGGACATGCTGGCAAAGTCTTCAGGATAGAGTAATTCCGCAGGACGAGTACGCTGAAGCTCAGCTTTTAATGACTCATCATCATCGATTTCGCTGATAATAAAACGACCTGATGCGATATCTAAGGTGGCGAAACCATAACCTTGGGATTCTTGCCAAACTGCCGCTAATAAGTTGTCTTGGCGTTCATTCAATAACGCTTCGTCAGTGATGGTGCCAGGGGTTACGATCCGCACGACTTGGCGCTCTACAGGACCTTTGCTGGTGGCAGGATCGCCAATTTGTTCACAAATTGCGACAGATTCCCCCATTTGCACCAATCGAGCTAAGTAGTTTTCTGCTGCATGGTGAGGGACACCCGCCATTGGAATTGGCTGCCCCGCAGATTGACCGCGTTTGGTAAGAGAAATATCCAATAATTGAGACGCTTTTTTAGCATCATCAAAGAAGAGTTCGTAGAAATCTCCCATACGATAAAACAGTAAAATATCGGGATGTTGCGCTTTGAGTTTTAAGTACTGTTGCATCATCGGCGTATGAGATTCGAAACTTTGGTTTTCTGTCATGTTTTTAACTTGTTGAATATTGAATGTATTTATGGGCTTCTGACTTTCGGTGCCAACGTCATTTTATCTTGTTGTTATAGTGGACGCGCGAAGAGTCGAAAGGTGCATTTGCGCCCATCATAGTAGCCCAGTTAAGGTAAAACTTGTACTAATGGGAACGAAAAAATGGTCAAAAGTTTGAAAAAGAAATGAAATGGTTAAATCTCTAAGATTTAACATTCAACATTTTTAATGCTAACGCTATCCATGCATTTGCTCTACGGCTAGGATGCGCACCTTTTAAGGTAGATAAGGCAAGCTCATAAGCCAACACTGGCTCCGTAACGGGAATAATGGACAGCCCATCAATGTGATTTTTTTGCCACATACTTTCAGGAAGTAATGTAACCCCGACCCCAGCCCGTACCATCGCCATAACAAGGTCTAAATGCCCGCTACGCCCAGCAATCATCGGTTTTTTACCATGAATACCACAAGCACTCGTCACCAATTCATTGATGCGATAGCTATCTTGGAAAAAGATAAATGGCTCATTCAGAATTTCTGCAAATTTAACGATATTTTTAGAGGCTAATGGATGCTTATTATTAACGAGTAGCATTAAACGGTCAGTTGCGAATCGGTATAAATTAAATTTTTGTTCATCAAATGGAGACATGATCGCTGCGGTTTCAACATCTCCTCTGAGCATAGCATCCATCATGTGGTTAGAGCTTAATTCAATGATTTGTAATTCAACTTGTGGGAATTTTTGGCTAAATTCCATGATGATGTCGGCAAAGTAGGTTGAAGCGATAACAGGGGGTAAGCCAACTTTTAACACCCCAGAGAGGGGATCTGACCTGTTTTTTAATGCATCGTTCATCCTGTCAAACTGCTCCAGTATTTGCCGTGCATGGTTGAATAAAATCTCGCCTTCATCTGTCATTTTTACCCCGTCAGTTTCTCGGATTAACAACGTGTATTCGAGCTCTTGTTCTAACTTTTGAATACTACGGCTGATAGCGGGTTGAGTGACGCACAATTTATCTGCTGCACGACTAAAGTTGTTTTGCTGAACAACTTCAACAAAATAGCGTAATCCTCGAATCTCCATCCTAACCTCTATAATATTTTGTTATAGCGATGATGATTATAAATAATTTCCGTTAATGCAATATTCGAGCTAGTAATAATACAAAGCTGAATAATCAGCCATCATTATTATTGGGAATGAAACAATGAAAACAGTTATCGAATATGTTCTTGATCGCCTGCATATGCTGGGTATTAACGAGGTCTTTGGTGTCGCGGGTGATTATGCTTTCCCTATCGAAGATGCGGTCTGTGAAAGTAAAACGTTGCGTTGGATAGGAAATTGTAATGAGTTAAATGCGGCTTATGCCGCAGATGGCTATGCAAGAATTAAAGGAATCGCTGCACTTTCAACAACTTTTGGGGTGGGTGAACTTAGTGCTTTGAATGGCTTAGCGGGTTCGTATGCGGAGCATCTACCCGTCTTCCATTTGGTTGGTATGCCAGCCAGTGGTGTACAAAAAAGCCATCGTCTTGTTCACCATACATTGGGGGATGGTGATTTTGATGTGTTCTATAAAATGAGTCAGCACTTAAGTTGTGCTCATGGGATCTTAACGCCAGAAAATTGCATTGATGAAACAGAACGATTAATTGCAGCGGCACTAAAAGAACGTCGACCAGTCTATATGGGGTTCCCATCCGATTATGCGGTAATGCCGGTTATGACTAAAAGTCAGCATGAAAAGCGTATTCCGCTAAAAAGTGATGACCAATCCTTAAAGGCGGCGGTGAATGCGATTTTGGATAAACTGAGTGTCAGCCAAAAAGCGTGTATTATTCC
Organism: Providencia sp. PROV208; assembly: GCF_028479465.1. Taxonomy (NCBI): domain Bacteria; kingdom Pseudomonadati; phylum Pseudomonadota; class Gammaproteobacteria; order Enterobacterales; family Morganellaceae; genus Providencia; species Providencia sp. PROV208. The sequence continues at coordinate 29,183 of NZ_JAMPNS010000021.1, forward strand.
GGGGATCCTCTCTGCTCGTTTAGGGTGTTCGGATAATGTGCAGGCAATTATTGATAAGACGGGACTACCTTATGCCACCATGTTTATGGATAAGGGGATTGTTAGTGAATCTAACCCGACTTACATGGGGATATATAACGGCAAGTTAATGAATGCGCAAGTTGGGGAGTTCGTGGAGAGTTGCGACTGTATTTTAGGTATTGGTGCAGTATTGACTGATTTTAATTCGGGAAGTTTTACGGCATCGATCTCCCCTGAACAGCGTATTAATATTTTAGCGGATCATGTGAAAGTGGGTTCAGCTATTTATCCGAATGTCGTCATGAAAGAGGTGTTAGAAAAACTGCAAATATTAGCGCCTTCATTACAGCATAAAGGTATTAAGGCGCAAGGATTAGGCGAGCCAAGAAAAGAGGCTAATGGACAAATTACAGCACAATATTTGTATCCTCGTTTAGAGCAGATGTTTAAAGCGCAGGATATTATTGTTGCGGAGACCGGCACGGCTTCCATGGGGCTTGGTTTTGCGCTATTACCTAAAGATGCCCAATTTCATAATCAAACATTATGGGGCTCTATTGGTTGGGCAACACCAGCGGCTTTTGGTGCTGCGATTGCGACGCCAAACACACGTGTGATTTTAGTGACGGGGGAAGGCTCTCATCAGTTAACAGCACAAGAAATTAGCCAATTTGCGCGCTTTGGTTTAAAGCCGATTGTGCTTGTGTTGAATAATGATGGCTACCTTATTGAGCGGTTATTATGTAAAGAGCCGGAGGCCTATTATAACGATTTACCTCAGTGGAATTATGCGCAACTTCCTGCTGCATTAGGCTGTGATGATTGGTTTTGCCAAACAGTAACGACTTGCGACGAGCTAGATGCCGCCATTAAACAGGCTGAAATAACAGACTCAGCTGCGTATATTGAGATTGTGATGGACCGCTATGCGGCTTCCGATTTGGCTAAAAAACTCGGTAAATCTGTAGCATCGTTATATTCATTCTGATGCTAGGGATAAGCTTGTATTTGTTGCTATTTTTAGCTCTAGTTTTAAAAAATTAACATTGCACAAATAAAAGCAATATTTGTTCAATTCAGCATGATATTAAATTTGATCTTCTTCATGGCATTCTTTATTTTAATAGATAGATATCATTTTTTACTAATAGATAAATAACGCTTCTTTTGATGATTATCAATATTGGATTTTCTAAAAGTGGAAGTGTTAATTAATAGTCATTTATTTAAATAAAGGTGAATTTGATGAATAAATTAAAAGTAGCACTAGTTAGCTTGATGTTTTTAAGTCCATTTGCGATGAGTGCAACTGAAATTAATTATGTTCAATCTATGGAAATGAAATTAGTGGGTAACATTAATATTGTCATGAATGCAGCGACAACAACGGATTATGTGAATGCGGTGTCACAAAAAGCAGATGAAGCTGGAGCAAAGTATTTCATCATCACGTCAGTTAATACTGAAGGTGAAGGCAACGATATCTCAATCAATGCTAGCTTATATAATAAATAGTCTATATTTATATTTTATGCGTTGTGATCCCCTGCACTTAAGTCAGCGTTAAGTGCAGTTTTTTTATGTATCGCTATCCTAACCAGCAGTTTTCCATCATATTGAATCAACTCGCAGAGACCTCAAATTTCATATTTATTTGTGCTAAGATTTTAGCCAGAGATATCGCTTATTGATTGGTTTGGAAAGGCTCCTCATTTTATGTCTGAAGTTTTAACTCATTGGTTAATGGAATATGGTTATTGGGCTGTATTTCTTGGTGCAATGCTTGAAGGTGAAACGGCTGCCTTTTTATCAGGGGTTGCTGCCCATAATCAATTACTTTCTTATCCTTTGACGATGTTATTTGCTGCTCTGGGCGGTGTGTTTAGCGATAACGTACTTTTTTTCGTTGGGCGCTATGCGGGAGCGAAAGTTTTACCTAAATTTCAAAAGCATCAACATAAAATCGTGCGAGTGCAGCAATTGATACAGCGTCATGAAAATTGGATTATTATTGGAATTCGATTTGCTTATGGCATGAGAACCATCGGTCCCATTATTATTGGTGCTAGCAAAGTGAATCCGCTGAGATTTTTTGTGTTAAATATTTTTGGCGGTGCAATTTGGGGATGCCTGATTGTTTCTATTGGGTACTTTGTGAGCTCACTTGTATTGTCACTTCCATTCCATCCTCACTTTTCTTGGTTGGTTATTGCTGCGTTAGTCATCGTGGGTATTTGGTGGATTCGACGAAACAAACGGTAAGTATCAATAATGATAAGCCATCAAGTGATGGCGGCGAGTAGCGATATTTAAGCGGTGTGAGCCTTTGGTATCCCAGCGCGAATGATTTCCCCCATTTTTTTAAGTAATTCTGATGCTTCATACTTGTCAGTCATAATTTCTATATAGGCGGCAGTGTCTATTCTTTCGAGTGTATTAAGAACGCGATCGAGCTCTTCACAGGTTGTCACTGTTTGGCAATACCAATTTTTGCATCCAAGGGTCGCAGGGAGTTGCGCATAATTCCATGGATGTACGTCGTTATAATAAGCTTCAGGCTGATGGCAGAAAAGACGTTCAATAAGGTAGCCATCATTATTGAGAACAAAGATCAGCGGCTTAAGTCCCCAACGTGCAAATTGGCTAATTTCTTGAGCCGTTAATTGGTGTGAGCCTTCTCCGGTCGCGAGAATGACTCGACGATGGGGGGCTGCAAGGGCTGCGCCTAATGCGGCAGGTGTCGCCCAACCAATAGAGCCCCATAAGGATTGGGTTTGAAATGAAACCTCTTTAGGAAGAAGTGCAAAGCCTAATCCCATTGAGAATGTACCGGTATCTGCAAACACAATGTCATTTTGCTTTATAAATTTTTCAAATCGTGGATATAAATAACTACTCGTTATTTTGCCTTCATTGTTGGAGATGGGGTTTCCTAAACCATGTGCTTTTATTGATGTGCTAGGAATAAATGTCAAAATATCTTTGAGTTCATTCAAAAGCTCATAAATATAAACTTGAGTATAAACAATAGAATCAATCACCACGTGATCGTCCATAATCTGAATCAGATTGTCAGGGAGAATATTGGCGCTGAAGCATCCTGTATTTACATCACTCATTGCTGCACCAATATTTAAAATGCAGTCACAGTTTTCAATAAAATCAGCGACTGCTAAATTCATTAAATGTCCGGAATACATTCCCATATATTGAGGGTCTGTCTCATTTAAGACGCCTTTATCCATAAACATGGTGGCATAGGGTAGATGAGTTGATTTGATGATAGCTTCGGTTTCTTTGACTAAATCAAACCGCGAAATGAGGGAACCAATTAATGCACAAGCTGATTCGCTATTTTGAAGTTTATGGGCAATTAAGCTAATGACTTTTTTCAATGTATCAGGTCGGCTGGTCGGTAGCACCAATGGTTTTGCTTTCGATATGGCAATACGTTGAACGGCATAATCAGCGGGAATACCAATATAGACAGGGCGTCTTTGTGATAGGGCGTGGGTAATTAAGCGATTCATTTCGCTAACACAATTTTCAGGCGTGAGTATTGCGTGAGCACAAGCGAAAGATTGAGCCGCTTTGTAAAATACGTCAAAGTCACCATCACCTAAAGTGTGATGCATAATGCGTTGATTTTTTTGAATATGGCTAGATGGCATGCCCACTAAATGAAAAATTGGCAATCTCTCTGCATACGCACCAGCAATGCCATTTAAGGCGCTAAGTTCTCCGACTGCGAACGTGCTGGCGAGGGCGGCAACCCCCTTTAAACGCGCATAACCATCTGCGGCATAGGCCGCATTAAGCTCGTTGCAGTTTCCTACCCAACGTAAGTTTGGATTAGCGCAAACAGCGTCATTAATTGGGAAAGCATAATCACCTGCAACGCCAAAAATGTCATTGATGCCTAAATCCTGTAATCGGGATAAAACATGCTCAATCACGGTTTGGGTCATGTAATCTCTCCATCTTGATATGAAAACAACCAATAATTATTGGTTTTGTTTTAATTTTCAGATAATTATTTAAATAACGTATATAGATAATAGTAGTAGGAATGCTAGATAAAGGCGTATTTTTTTTATTAGAAGGGTAATAAAAAGAGTGATTGAGATGAAAATTGGACGAAAAAGATGAAAAGAGGAGTAAGACAAGCATTCAAAAGAATAAATCTAACCTTTTGAATGCGATAGCGAATGAGTAACAATTAACGTTGGGCAGCAGTGACCATCACTTCAACGAGAACTTGTTCTCGTGCCATATTAGCTTCAACGGCAGCGCGAGCAGGGCTAAATTCAGCGGGCATCCATGCTTCCCAAACAGTATTGAAGTCAGCAAAATCGCGTTTCATATCTTTAATCCACACCTGTGCAGATAAAATACGTGTTTTGTCACTGTTACTGGCTGCAAGCAATGCATCAATTTTATTTAATACGTCTTGAGTTTGCGTTGTAATATCTCCGGTTAAATCAGTAGGGACCTGTCCTGATAAGTAAACTAAGCCAGCATATTCAACGCTATCCGCTAAGCGGGGTTTTGGGTTATTCCGTTTAATTGGCATCAATTACCTCGTTAATCCTTCTAGTGAAATTGGAGAACTCTGCTGAGTAATGAGCTGAGTTAATATCTCTGCGCTACCCGCTGCTAATGTAAAACCTAAACTGCCATGACCCACATTGAGCCATAAATTGCTGTGTGTTGTCTTGCCTAACATAGGGGGTCCCTTGGGTGTTGACGGACGTAAACCGCACCATGTTTCTGCTTCATCGATTTTAGGTAAATTCGGGAATGTTTTTTTAATAATGTTTTTTAATGCAGAAATTCTGTTTTCCCGTAATCCATATTTGTCATAACCAATATCTACCATTGCCGCGATACGCAATTGATCATGCAGTTTGGCGTAAACAATTTTATTGCCGTAGTCGGTAACACTAATTTTAGGAACGATATGTGTCATGTGTGGATATTCCACACTGAGGCTGTAACCTTTTAAACCTAAAATGGGTACATCGATACCGAGTGGTTTTAATAGCTCTCGACTTCCGTTACCCGCACAAATCACAACATCATCGGCTTGAATGGTGCCTTGAGACGTCTCTACACCAGTAATGGCATTGCCAAGCTTAATAAAGGATTTTACTGAGTGCTCGAGGCATAATTTAAATTGTGGTTGTGTTGTTAAGTACGCCAGAATATTTTTGCAGAATAAATAACAATCTGCGGTTTCATCATTTGGCGCGTAGATAGCACCAACTAATTGTGATTGGATATTCTTCAATGCAGGCTCTAGTTGAACAATTTCTTGTGCACTGAGTACTTTTTGGAATTCTTTATCTACGGTTTCACTGGCTTTTTTAAAGCTAGATTGATCTCGATGGATAATTAATTTCCCCGATTTTTCCCAAGCAAAATCAGAAATATCGCCACTTGTTCGCCAAGTATTCATTACATTTTGGCTTAAGAGTGATAATCGTAATAAATGGGCGCCATTGATTTTATTGGTTGTGCGGTTGCAAGCTAATGTGAATTGAGTCATCCAAGCAAGCTGATGTAAGGTAAAATCGATTCTTAAATTTAATGGGGAATCACTTTTACCCATCCAGCGTAAACCTTGTAAGGGAACGCCAGCATCCGCTAATGGTGAAACATAGCGATAACTTAATTGACCACCGTTAGCAAAACTTGTTTCCATGCCCACATCAGAATCGGATTCAATGAGTGTGACGGTTTGACCTGCTTTAATTAAAGCATATGCGGTACTTAATCCAATCACCCCTGCACCGATCACTACCACATGTTTAGTCATAATATTCCGCAACCAATAATAACTTAGGAGTTATCATTTAACGGCGAATAGTCAGACTAAACAATTGAGTTTTCATCACCAGAGTATAACTTTTGGTTAACTACTGCGTTGCGTTTTTTTAGTATTAGCGACAAGGTGTTTACATAATTTTGGGCGGCTTTGGTCAGTGGTCTGTCAGCACGATGGAAGACTGATACAGCGAGGTGTAAATGCTCTTTGAGTGGATAAATCATGGATTCAGGTAAGGTATGTTCCGCGGAAAAAATATCGGTAATACTGCAACCTAATCCTGCACGCACAAACTCTGCAGCCATATGATAAGTATGCACACTGATATTCGATTCCTCGAACTCATGTACCTGTTGTAGCAGTTGAGACAATGAGTCTGATCCTGGGTGGATCCAACGGTTTTGATCGATATCCATTAATGATATGGGGGAAGATACGGGTGGCTGACTGTCAACATATACGAGTGGAATGTCGGCGACGGGAAGGACTGTGATCCCGCCTTCGATCGCTAAATTAAACGCGATACCAATATCCAGATCTTGCTGGGTTAATAATTGCAAAATATCGGTAGTGTGATGCGTGCCAATAGTGAGTTTGATATTCGGATGTTTTTTAATAAAAAGGGCGGTGACTTCGGGCACTAAGTTAAGACCCAGACTTGGTAAGCACCCAATCGCTAATTTACCTTGTGGATTTCGTGATAAATTTTGTGCCAAAATTCTGAGTCTATCTAAATTCTGATAAACCTCCTTGGCTTCCTCAAATAATAAATTAGCTTCATCTGTTGGAATTAATTTCCCTCGAATCCGTTGAAATAAAACCAATCCAAGCTGTTGTTCCGCATGTTTAAGGGCTTTACTCGCCGCAGGTTGGGAAATATGGAGAACTTCAGCGGCACGTGTCAGTGAGCCACAAGTCATAACAGCATAGAAAATATCAAGGTGCCTTAATTTCATTATTGGTAACCTAAGCAATATATTGCATTTTTTCTTATTTTACAGAAAAGCCAGGAGAGGATCCGATATCGGAGTCACTTACTCGAAAGGAAAAAAGGATTCAAAGCGAATAAAACGAGAAAATATCTAAAGTGACAATGCCAGCTCATATACATTTAGTTATGAACTGGCATACAGTATCGAGAATTAACCGATGGATGCACCTAATTCAATAAACAGTTTAATTACGATACTGTTGGTGATATCCACAAGAAATGCTCCGACCATTGGAACAACGAGGAAAGCTTTATGGGATGGGCTAAATGCGCGGGTAACAGTTTGCATGTTGGCAATCGCTGTTGGCGTTGCACCCATTCCAAATCCACAGTGACCTGCACTGATGACGACGGCATCATAGTCACTTCCCATCATTTTGAAGGTCACAAAGCAGGCAAATAGCACCATCACTACCGTTTGTACGGCAATGATGATTAATACCGGACCTGCCATACTCGCTAATTGACCAAATTTTAATGACATCAGGGCAATAGCAAGGAACAGTGAGAGTGCCACGCTACCTAATACATCAACAGTAGGTTCGAAAACTTCGTGCTTAAATACGTGAGTTAAGACGTTACGAATAATAATACCTACAAACAGACACCAGACGAATGTAGGGAGGTGCATTGGTGTATCTTTGGCTAATTCACTGATGTAACTACCGGCAACGATACAAATGATCAGCATTGAAATGGTTTCAATGATGTTGTTGGCGTTGATCTTTCTTTTCACTGACGGCTGCTCGAATGCTTCGAGAATTGTCTCTTTTTCTTGCTCTGTCGCTTTAGGAATAGTGACTTTTTTCAGTAAGTGACGAGCGACAGGTCCACCAATGAGTCCACCCAGTACAAGCCCCATTGTGGCACATGCCATAGCAAGCTCAACAGCACCTGTTACACCGTATTTATCGGCAAGGATCGGTCCCCAAGCACCTGCGTTACCATGACCACCGGTTAAGGTAACTGAGCCCGCTATCAAACCAATAAATGGACTTTCATTTAGCATGACAGCCATGCCCATACCGACCATGTTTTGAATCACAATTAAGATTGTTACAGCGAGAGTTAAAATAACGAGTGGTTTTCCACCTTTTATTAATCGGGAAAAGTCTGAGCTCAAACCAATTGATGAGAAAAAAGCAATCATTAATGTGCTTTGTAATGACGTATCGAATGAGAAGGTATAGCCAGCGGCTTTATCAACAATTAATAAAACAATCGCAACAATAAATCCGCCAACAACGGCATCCGGAATATGGTTTTTCTGTAGAAAAGGGCTGATTTTAACCACGATCATCCCAATAAGAAGCGCTAAGCACGCAAATAATAACGTATAACTGGCATCTAAGATCATTATTTTACCTCATATGAGTTTACCAGAGTGTTTACTTTTGCAATTTAACATTGGTGTTAAATTAAATTACTTTGCTTAACTTTTGTTTAACAATGAGTTTTGTTTGGGTTGCTATAACTTTTAGTTAATTAAATTGTTTAAAAAAAACGCATTTATTGATTGATTTAATTTATTACCAGAATGTTATTCAATTATATAAACCGTTATGAATAATCTAATTCATTGATTTTAATTTAAATTTTAAATTTCCCCATCAGATGGGAAACTCATCGAGTTTTTGACGTGTTTCTAGGGCGTAGAAATGAGGCGTTGAGTGGGTTAATTGTTAGAAGTGTGATGAGTGGCATAAAGCCGTTATTTTGTTAATGTTTGTTAAGTCATTGCCATATGACTCACGTTTTAGATGCTTCTAGGGAAGGTTTCATTTACTTTTTCTTTATTAAAGAGCAGATGAAATGAATATAAATGCCAATATTCTTAGGTCTCTTTCGTGATTTATATGGATTAAATCTTAATAGGTAGTTTTTATTCCTATTTTATTTCTATCATCGAAACAAGATGTTATTTTAACCTATTGTATTATATTGAAATTTAAAATTATTTGAGCGATTTAAAAGTGGAGAAGCATCTCTGGTGTAAATGTTTTTCATTGAGGGATTCGTTATGATAGGAACTGATCCAGATATCTTAATTAGGGTATTTAAAATGAAGAAAACCATTCGCCAAGTTACTTTTGATTTATTACGTCAGTTGGACATTACCACTATTTTTGGGAACCCAGGCTCGACAGAAGAGACATTTTTAAAAGATTTTCCGAGTGATTTTCGTTATATCCAGACATTACATGAAGCTTCGGCGGTTGCTGCTGCGGATGGCTATGCCCAAGGTATGCGTAAAGTGGCGATGGTCAACTTACATACCTCCGCTGGGCTCAGTAATGGTATGAGTAACATCCTGACTGCCTACATGAATCGCACTCCACTGATTATTACTGCCGGAAACCAAACCCGTGAAATGTTATTAATGGAGCCGTGGTTAACCAATATTGAGCCTGAAACGCTACCCAAGCCTTGGGTCAAATGGAGTTATCAACCGGCTCGTGCAGAGGATGTACCTGCGGCATTTATGCGGGCGTATGCGATGGCTCTCCAGCCGCCAGCAGGACCTGTTTTCCTTTCCATTCCGCTGGATGATTGGGACAAGCCTGCGATTGCTCAAGAAGCCGTTGTACGCGAAGTTTCACAGCGGATTGGTTATGATCCCGCTCGCTTACAAGCCTTTGCGGATGCGCTTAGCTCGGCGAAAAATCCGGTACTGATCTATGGTTCTGCAATTGCTCGAGGTGAGGGTTGGGAGGCTGGAATCGCATTAGCTGAAAAGCTCAATATTCCTGTGTGGGCGGCTCCGGCTTCTGAACGTCCACCATTCCCTGAAACGCATCCTCTGTATGCCGGAGGACTGCCTTTTGCGATGGGTCCATTATCCGATAAGCTGAAAGGACACGACTTGGCGTTAATTATTGGTGCGCCGGTATTTCGTTATTATCCTTATGTGGCAGGAAGTTATCTTCCTGATGGCATGCGTTTATTGCATATTACTGACGATCCTATTGAGGTAGGAAGAGCGCCTGTTGGGGATAGTTTACTCAGTGATGCAGTATTGGCAATTGAAGGGTTAACACAGCGTGTGAAAGCGCGACCTGCGCCAAAAAATAGCGTGGAAAAGCAATCACATGGTATGGCTCCACACCCAGCCGCGCCGGAAGTAAAAGGTGATTCTACTGTTTTGAGTGCAGCACAGCTGTTTAAAGCGCTGAGAGAAGTTTCTCCGAAAGAGACGATTCTAGTTGAAGAGTCGCCTTCCAATCTTGGCGAACTCCATCGTGAATGGCCGATTGAATCGCCGGATTCTTTCTATACCTTTGCCAGCGGTTCGCTAGGGTGGAATTTACCTGCGAGCGTGGGAATTGCATTAGCGGAAAAAGACAGTGGACGCCATCGTCCGGTGATGTCAATTATAGGTGATGGTTCGATGCAATATTCTATTCAAGGGTTATGGAGCGCCGCTCAACACAATTTACCGATTGTATTTGTAATCCCGCGAAATAGCGAATATGCGATTTTAAAATCATTTGCCGTGTTAGAAGAAACGCCGGGGGTTCCGGGTCTGGATATTCCAAACTTAGACATTGTGGCGTTAGGTAAAGGTTATGGTTGTACCGCGCTAAAAGCCACAACGATTGATGAGGTAAAAGCGGCTTGCCGTGACGCATTTAACCGCCAAGGACCTACCGTGATTGAAGTGCCTATCCTGCCTCAAATTCCACCGTTGATTTAAAATAAGGTGAAGATTGAATCATAACCTTTAACGTGAAATCCCCTAATATTGAGAGAATTAGGGGATTTTTTTATTAAACTTAGTGCTTCACGAGGGTGGAGAAGTAATACACTAAGGGGACTGCGAGAATCCATAGGCTGATTGGAATTTCACGCCACTTGCCTGCTACGGCTTTAATTAAGATATAGAACAGTAGCCCGCCAGCAATACCTGTACCGAAACTGTTTGCGATGAGCGTAATCATCACCATCATGAGTACTGGTAGGCCGTCAGTAAAGTTACCTAAATCAACTTTGCGTAATCCGCTAAACATATTTAAGCCGATTAAGATTAACGCGGGTGCGGTTGCTTGCGCTGGGATCATTAAAGCAATTGGCGTAAACAGCAACATCAGAAGGAACATAAATGCTGCCGCCAATGCGGTCATCCCTGTTTTTCCTCCCGCTTCAGCCGCGGCGGAAGATTCAATTAAAGCCGTTGCCGCAGGAATACCGACTAAAGGACCTAATGCCGCCGCAATGGAGTCCACAATAAAGGGTCGGTTGATATTCGGCATATTACCTTCTTTATCCAGTAATCCAGCCTCGCCACCCACCGCTAATGTCGTACCCATGGTGGAGAAAAATTCAGCTGCAAAAAAGACGAACAAGAACGGTAAGAACGCGATATTGAGTGCGCCGATTAAATCCACTTGTCCCAAAACAGGGGTAATTGAGTGGGGCACGCCGATAAAACTTTCTGGTAATTTAGTGACGCCGAAAGGAATCCCTAGCAAAGTGGCGAATAAAATTGCCCATAAAATCCCTCCCGGAATACGGCGAGATTGCAGTGCAATCGCGACAAAGAAACCAGCAAGTGCGACTAAGGCGCCCGGAGAGAGAAAGTCGCCAAGCATTAACGCATTCGTTTTTGGGTTAGCGAGGACTAAGCCTGCGTTACGAAAACCCAGTATCGCCACGAACAAGCCAATCGAGGCAGTTAAACCGAGCTTGATAGACTGTGGAACTGAACGGGTAACCACTTCACGTAAACCGAATTTGGTTAACAGGAAAAATAAAATCCCAGACCAACACGCGATACCTAAACCGATTTGCCAATCAATCCCTTCGCTGCCTGCGAGAGTGACCCCGACTAAAACGGAGCCGCCAATGCCGGGACCCACAATAAATGGTAGATTGCCATAAAATGCCATTAAGAGGCTGGCTAATACAAATACGATGATAGTGCCAGTGGTCGCCGCGCCTTTATCCATTCCGCCTGCGGCTAATAATCCCGGAATAACCACAAGTAAATAGGCTGCTGCAAGGAACCCAGTGATTCCAGCTAGGCATTCTGTTCTGATTGAACTACCCCGTTCACGCAGTGCAAAACGTCTTTCTAACCAACTCCCTGATGTTGGCTGATGACGAGAATTGTTAGCCATTAATTGGCGCTCCTATCATTATTTTTTATATGGTGAGTATGTTCATGACGTTCTAAGACGGCATTGACAATTTGGCGGGTGGTACCGCAAGTTAATCCTAAATCAGTTAAATGAGGACCTGCATTACATGCAAGGCAGGTGCCTTCAATCGCTTTGAACACGCGATACGGTGGTTCCCAATCGGCGATTTGGCTACTTAATTCTCTCAGTTGGCGAAATTGGGCAGCAAGCTCAGGCGCTGGTAATTCAGATAGCATGCCCGCAATTGGCATGGCGACATGGGCTAGGACTTTACCATCTTGGACTAATGCCATACCGCCACCACTTTCAATCAGTAAGTTGGCTGCCATTGCCATATCGTTTGCATCCCGCCCGAGTATCACAAGGTTATGGGAATCATGAGAGTAGCTGGTGGCAATGGCGCCGCGTAATTCACCCCATCCTTTTAACAAGGCAACTTGAGGTTTGGCATCATGGCGACCATGACGGTGTTGTACGCGGATTAAACTAAATTCGTCAGGGAGTTGTACTATGCCATCTTTCACCTGTACATCCACTTCCCCCCATTGGGTAAAGCGAGCACCACTAATATGGCGTAATCGCGCTGTGCCATTTCGTAAATCAGTGAGTTGAAGTTGGCAATCTTGTGCGGAGATTGGCGCTAAGTGCATGGTGTCGCGTGGTGGTAAAATCGTATTTTCGGGCGCGATTGAGCGGGTAAGTTGCCCATTTTCTGCCACTTTTTTACCATCAACGTACACTTTCTGAGCGTTTAAAGTTTCCAGTGAATTTAACACAACTAAATTTGCTCGACGACCAGCGGCAATCAGACCAAGGTCATTGCGTTGCAAGCGAATGGCGCCATTGAGCGTCGCAAAGCGCAAGACATCTGTGGCTTGCAGTCCGTGTTCAATCAGCAAATTCAGTAGGGCTATCACGCCCCCTTTTTCAATCAGCATATCCGGTGGAACATCATCGGTACACACGGTAATTTGTGATGATAGATGGGGAAGTGTTTGTAAGGCTGCGACAATTTCAGGTAATAAATAAGGGTGAGAACCTCGAATTTCGAGCGTCAGCCCTGCACGTAGTTTTTCGAGAGCATCTTCAGCAGAGGTGAGTTCGTGATCTGATGTCACGCCAGCGGCAAGGTAAGCTTGTAAATCAGCGCCTTTTAATCCACGCGCATGACCTTCAATGATTTTTCCTGAATTTAATCCGGCATCGAGGATTTCTTCCATGCGCTCACTGCCATGCAACACACCAAACATATCCATCACTTCTGCGACACCACGCACCTCTGGCCAACTGAGCATGGTAGACATTTCTTGTCCTGCAAAGTCTGCCCCTGACATTTCTAAGCCGGGTGTTGATGGTACCGAAGATGGTGCAGCAACCATGACATCCAGAGGTAGATTACGGCTAGCATCAATAGCATAACGTACCCCTTCCAGCCCAAGTACGTTCGCCAATTCATGGGGATCCCAAAATACTGCAGTGGTGCCTTGAGTGAGGACAATTTCAGCGTAGCGAGCTGGGGGAAGATGGGAGCTTTCTAAATGAACGTGAGTATCGATGAAGCCGGGAGAAATAAACTGCCCCGATAGGTCGTGAATTTCATGGCTATCCGTACGACTTCCCGTCGGATGGACACTCGCAATCAGCCCTTCAGTGATACCAATATCGGCAGGGCGAATTTCACCTGTGACCATATCGATGATATTGGCGTGGGTAAGCAAAAGGTCAAAGGGAATTTCCCCTTTTGCGGCCTGAACGGCACGACGTCGAGTTTGATTTGTTAGCTTCATAAAACACCATCTTCAAGATTTATGTCGCTACTTTATGAGTAAGGCAAACGTTTGCCAAGATGATAAAATTTATCAGATCATAAAGAGAGGTTATAATGCAGAGCATAATGATAAGAATAACTATCCATTTAAGTGAGGAAATCCAATGACTGAGCCATGGCAGCGTCTTCCTGCATTAACCTTAAAGCAGTTGCAATATTTTGTGACCCTCGCTCAGTTGCGCCATTTTACCGAAACAGCGAACCGTCTCGCCGTGAGCCAGCCTGCGCTGAGTAGCGCGTTACGGCAAATTGAAACCGTGATTGGCGGTAAATTAATTAACCGTACTGCAGCCTCTGTCACATTGACCGAATTGGGCGCGGCGATTTTACCTCATGCGGAGCGTATTTTAAGTGTGTCGCATCGTGGGTTTAGCGATATTCAGAAAATTATTGAAGAGGGGGGCGATGGCACATTACGTATTGGGCTGGTGCCTTCCGTGAGTTCGTTATTATTCCCGATGATTCCTGAGCAATTACAGCTATATTTTCCTAAGTTGAATGTGGAATTTTATGACCAAACGAATGACTCACTAGTGAATAAATTGGTCAATAACGAAATTGATTTTGGCATCGGGGTTTTGGATAGTTCAGTTCCTGAAGAATTAACGCTGTACCCACTTCAAGATGATCCGTTTGTGGCGGTGATCCATCGTGATGAATTTATTTCTGATAATGCATTTCACTTACCTTGGAAACTATTAAATAACCGTGATATTGCGATGTTTTCAAAAGGAAATATTCACCGATTGGTGACGGCAACGATTGAAAGTAATCGGCTCAATATCAACCCTCGTTATCAAGTCGACTATATAGAAACCTTATATGGTTTGGTCAGGTCGAAATTGGCAATTGGCATTCTGCCTCAGTTATATACCGTTCATTTACGGGATCCTGAGCTTAAAGTTTTACAATTACAACAACCAGCTCTGACGCGTTCAATTTCGCTAATGCGTAACAACCAAACATTGACGCCGATGATGGAATCGGTATTTCAGCTATTATTTAAAGTATTAAGACGCTCGCATACTCATAAGTATTAATTCGACAGCATAAATCTAAATATAATTTACCGTAATACATGGTGATTGTTTGATTTATAACAAGTGAAGAGTGTTAAGCACTAATCGTAAAACTATTTTTATTCAAATGAATAAGATTATTGCCCTTGATTGTTTATTTTTTGGTCGCATATCTAGGTGGTCAATAAGATGTTGGGGGAATAAATGAACGCTATATTGAAAGTCAGCCTACTCACGACAGCCATGCTATTGGTGACAGCCTGTGGCGATCTGGACATTATGGGGAATAAAGGAAAGTTTTATTATAGCAATCCAACAGAAAAAACAATTTCATTTAAAGTTGATGGCAAAGAGTATCGCGTTGAACCTAACCAATTTGGTTCGGTTGCATTAGCGAGTGGTGAGCATACTCTGGAAGATGCACTCGGTCATACAACTACTTTTATGGTATTTGAGCACAACTCTGGCGGGATATTAAACCCGAATCACGGGGTATATTATACTTTTTCTGAAGTGTATACCGACCAACATGACTATAAGGGATATCAGCCCACCCAGTATGATGTCACTATTTATGGACATGAATTAACGCTACCGATTAAAAGTAGCAATGCGACTGTCATTGATGGCAATTTATTTCGTTGTACTTATCCGATTGGAAAAGCTTTGCCGGGCGCGGTAAATAAGCAATACAAGCAAGAAGATATTAAATCGAAATGTTTTGATCAGTCTGAATTGATTGAATATTTCGCGAATGTGCACGACCAAAATTTAGTGCCTAACACCCCTCAAAATGAAGAAAATAATTCAATTAGCCAGCACTTAAGTTATCAAGTGCCGGAAGTCACGTTTAGTGACCCACAGGTGCAAACTGTCGCGAACGAGATTGTGGCATTAACGGAAACACTAAAACATGCTGATAAAGTCGATATTCATCAAGATTTGAATAAACAATATCACCAATTAACGGTTCAGCTTGTTGAAACGTTCACACAAAGCCCATCCAGTCAGATTGCGGCGGAATATATAAAGTTAAATAAGTTTATTAAACAGATTAATCAAATCCGAAATTACGGAGTGTGGGTGAGATAAGTATATTCCATTAAGTTTATGTGAGTGTTTTGATAATTAAGAATTTGCTTATAAATTAAACAGAGTAATCTTATGTGATATCCCGATGAAACAAGGAAACTAATCGATAGTTTCATTAGGATAATATGATAAGAGGCTCGGTGATGAATTTATTTAAAACGTCATTTTTTACTACGATATCCGCTATTTTTGTATTATTTTTTTCCAATGTTTCGAGCGCGACATCAGTTATTGAACCAATTAAAGATCCTGAAGTATTAGACTTGGTTTTTATTTTAGATAAAAGTGGTTCTATGTCGGGTTTTGAGTCTGACACAGTGGGTGGATATAACAGCGTACTGACTGAGAACAGAAATAAAGCGAATAAAACCTTTATCACGACAATTTTATTTAATAATAAAACGAGTTTACTACATAATAGAGAACCTATTGATAAAGTTAAAAATCTTACCTTGAATGATTATTCTGTCGGGGGAAATACCGCATTATTAGATGCGATTGGTGATAGCATTATTAAGATGCGTGAGAATAGAAAAATCACCAAGAATAATAATGTATTGTTTGTGATTATTACCGATGGTGAAGAAAACAGCAGCACTAAATATAGTCAAGCTAAGATTAAATCGATGATTAAATCCGCTGAAGTTGAAGATAAATGGGACTTTATTTTCTTAGGCGCCAATATTGATGCAATTGCTGAGGCTGACAATATTGGTATCAAGCGTTCAAATGCGACTGGCTATGTTCAGGATGGCACGGGTTACGATAAAGCGTATAAAGCAGTGAATAAAGCCGTAGAAGCTAAACAGAGTGCTGCACCAATATCAGAGGAATGGAAACAGGAAGTTGAGCAAGACGCGAAGGATCGTAAAAAATAATAAGACAATAACTATTTTAGTTTATAGAAAAAAGCTAAAAGCCCCGAGCTGACTATCGGGGCTTTTTTTATGGCATTATTTTGTGGATTTCAATGCCGAAAATAATCCTTTGGCGAGCTGATCTTCAGCGGATTTAATTCCCGGTAAAACGAAATAGTATCCCCCGCCAAATGGCTTGATGTAACGCTCGAGAGGTTCACCATTTAAGCGTTTTTGGGTATCAATAAAGCCGGTTTTTAAATCTTTTTGATACGAAACAAAAATGAGCCCCATATCCAATGCGCCGTTATCGGTTAATCCTAAAGAATAACTGTAACTGCGGCGGCGTAATTTTGCAGTATGGCGACTTGGGTTTCTTGGCTCCGCACGACGCATATGAGAGTCAAATAGCACGCGATCGCCGTGAGGATCTTTCTCGAAAGCGGGATCATCCATCTCATGCTTCATACCCATTGGTGCGCCAGTTTCTTTATGGCGTCCAAAGTCATTTTCTTGATCTTCCAGTGGTGTTCTATCCCAGAATTCAAGATTGAAGCGAATAAGGCGAACGGCTTGGTAGGTACCGCCAATACACCATTGTGGCTCTTTGCTGTCTTCGGTGACCCAAATCAGTTCATTCATCAACGCATTATCATCTGAAGGCGCATTTCCGGTGCCATCTTTAAAACCGAATAAATTGATTGGGGTAGTGTGTCTGTCGATATCCCGTGACGGTAGGAAACCATCGATTTTCCATAGGGGGAACCAATAAGGCGAGGTATGGCGCAATACATCGCGTAGGGCATAAATCACGCTTTCTTGACTATTCGCACAAATTTGTAGGACCACATCTCCACCACACCATTTGTCTTCTAGGCGGTCATTCGGGAAGCTGGTCATTTCCACCAATTGGCGTGGCTTTAGCTTCTCTAACCCAAAACGTGAGTCAAACAGGCTATCTCCCAAAGAAACGGTGATACTCAGAGAATCTGGCTGGATGAGCGTTCCTAAAATACCGGACTCCGCAGGAGGCATTTTATCATTCTGATTTGGCGAGGATTTTTGTACTTGCGTTAGAAAGGCAATGCGTTGAGTTAATAGATCAAACAGCGATTGCAGCTCATCAATGGATGTCGATGTAATATGAAACGCAATAAACGAGGCATGCTTTTGTTCAGGGGTAAGTACCCCAGCTTGATGAGAGCCTAAGTAATTGATGCTTTTATCATAAGTCAGTTGGCAATCGGCAATCGCCGCTTTAGCGCTGAGGGCGGGTGCGGCGAGAATTGCGCCACCCATGACTAATGTTTTCAGTGCATGGCGTCGAGAAATATTGGTCTGAGAAAAACGGGAAGAATCTAACTCGTTTTTTGGTTTAGCTTGCATAAACTTATGCCTTAATATTTATAGTAAACATCAACATCTAACTGAGCGCGCAATGTGGCGAGTAGCTCAGCTTGTTGCGTTAACAGAGAATAGAGTGTCATTTTGTCTTGTTGTTTTAGTTGGCTATAAGGTGCGTATTGCCCTTTAGCTAATTGATATGACTGCACTATTTTATTAATTTTCTGATCATTTTCTTTTATTTGATCAAGAGTTTTGGCTTCAACAAATGGGCTGATAACATCGATGATCACTTGAGAGCCTTTGGCATTCGCCGCCATATCGAAGAGATCTGTTTGGCTATAGATATTCTCTTTACCTGACAATTTGGTCTCAAGGATCATTTCGATAAAATCAGCAGAAGCTTGAACCAACTTAGGAATTTCAATGGTTTCGTTCAGTACACGTTTTTGCAGATCACGGCCTTTGAGTAATAGCTCATCAGAGGCGGGGAGCGCTGCTTTTAAATCTTGCTGAGAGAATAATAGATATTCAACAAGGTGGAACCCGACAAAGCGGTAATCTTTTTCTTTATCCAGAAAATAATCTGCACGAGAATTGATGGTACGGTCAGTATTGCCAAATAACACAATGATTGGGCGTACCGTTTCATAGTGCTGGTGAGCTTGGATATAGGCTGCTTTAGCCTGTGCCAGTTGACCTTTCTGTATACTTTGATTGAGTTTCTCTAACTGCTCGACCATTTCACTTAACTCCTTATTGACAAAGGTTAAGTATTCTTGAATGGCTGGTTGATATTTTTCGGGGGTGGGAATATCGCCTTTGGCAATAATGATATTATCCCCCGTTTGCACTGGGGAGCGCAGGGCTTTGCCGTGCGCAGTGGATACCATTAATGAGGCAAATATCATACTGATTGCTAATCTAGAGGTTTTACGCATTTTGTAAGTTCCGTTTAGCGGTATGGCGTTTGTTCCACATAAATAGTGCGATGATCACAATCCAGTAGATAACAAATGTGATGACACTTAACCAAATGGGCTGTGAGCGATACGCAAAGAATGATGAGATAAAGTTTCCTGCAACGCCAGAATCATCCAGTAATGCACTCGTATCCCATGCTGGATAGATTAAAAATTCAGGGATTGGATAATCAAATTCAATCATTAAGTTTGAAATTTCTTCGACACCCCTTAGCAGTAAAGATAGGGCGAGAAACAACAAAATCACGCCTGTGACTTTGAAGAAAATCTTCCATGAAATGATGCGGTTAGTTAATAAGAATGCGTATAACGTCATACCTGCAATGACAATACCAGCCGCCACTTCAAAGATAAATTCATTCGCGTTTGCTGACGTTAACGACATGATAAAGCTAGAGAGGAACACGACGATTTCGCTGCCTTCACGCGCAATGGCGATGGCAATAATCAGTGTTGCACCCCACCAACTGTGATGTTCGGCATTACGATTAATACCGGATTCCAGCTCTTTTTTCATCGAGCCGCCACTTTTATTCATCCAATAAACCATTTGGACAATCAATATGCAGGCGAGGATCTCCATGACTATCATGAAAATCGATTGACCGGTGTCATCAAGGACATTGAAGACACCGTAAATGAGTAATGCCAGTAAAATGGACATGGCAATACCTAACCCAACCCCGCCCCATAGGTACTTCATACCATTTCGAGCGTCTGGGTGGCGTTTGATCCACGCGTAGATGATACCGATGACTAATAGCGCTTCAAAACTTTCACGCCAAACTACAAAGAGAACTTGCCCCATGTTGGATCCTACTCTTTAGCAATGATCTCGCCTTTTGGGTGAGAAAGATGGAAATCGTCGAAAAATGTGTAACTACCTGGTTTTAACTGTGCAATAACAACAACAGAGCTTGCGCCTGGCGCCAATACTTTCTCTTTACGTAGTTGTAAGCTTTCAAATTCTGCGGGTTCAGTGCCAGTATTGGTAATTTTGATGCGAATAATGGTTTTGGCTGGTACTTCGAGAACGCGAGGGATTAAATCCCCATTCTTCATTTCTAATTCAACCGTATATTTTTCGGCACTTAATGCGGATTGCGAAAATAATGCGCAAATAAAAACCAGTAAAAAGCTGAGTAATGTTTTCATTGTTGGCTCAAACTTATTGAAATTGAGAGTTTCTTACTAGCGAAAAAGGGCTCGCGCGGAATATTACCCCCGCGAAAGCCCCCAGCGCATCATTGAAAAACTAGTAGCTGCCTTTACGACCTATGCCTGCATAGTCAAAGTCCCAAGAGACTTCAAACGGTTCAAACCAAGGTGCAACGCCTGTTTCTTTATCAATGTGACGACCGAAAGCGGCTTGTTGGTTATGTGAAGGCGGGTAAATTTTGTAGGTTACGCGATATTTACCGTTACCGTTCAGTTTAATGTTTTCACCATAGTGAGGACCATCGCTAGCCACCATCGGCATAAAGGTGCCTGACTGGGTCTGTGGTTTATCACCCAGTTTTGTGACGGTATATTCAACGGTTAAGTAAGGCATCCAATCGCCTTCTGCAAAGCCATTCGGGTTCTCTTCTACGGCATGAATGTCAGCTTCTAAGTGAACGTCGGCTTTATCCGCAGGTAGGTGCGCCATTTTGTGGTGACCTTCTTCGGTATCCATGGTGATAGGTTGTAAATAAACACCTTGGATTTCCATGCCGTTTTTAATGACTGGATGACCGAGAGGATATTCTTGTGCAAAGGCGGATAGAGAGAATAAGGCTAAGCCCGAAACGGCTGACTGATAAGCGAATTTCATTATGACATCCTTACCTGAATGAAGTTAGAAACATAATGATAATCATTACTATTAATGAAAAACAAGCAGAATGTTTTAATGGATAGTTAAATTTACCCTATGAATATATTTAAATTTAATATTAATCAAAGTGTTAATGTTTCCTTTTTTAGACATAAAAAATAAGTATTAGAAAGGTGATGTTGTTCAGACTCTCTAGTGGGTTCCACATGTTATAGTCAAAACACTTTCTCTCTTTTCTTGGGCACAAAGCCGAGGTTTTGGAAATGCAAAAACGTTATTTGGATTGTTCCGCTTCTGAAATTGCAAAACTCAATAAGAAGAATTTATTGGAGGCGATTAAAGCGAGTGAAGGTCGGCTATTGGTTAGCGAAACGATTGGAACCATTCAACCTGTTCTGATGAATGTCACGAATGCAGAGCTAGCGGCAAGTCAAGGTGCAGATATTCTGTTACTGAATGTCTTTGATGTGAATCACCCGGAGATGCAAGGGTTACCTGAAGGTACCGCGCCAGATGAAATTATTCGTACCCTAAAACATTTAACTGGGCGTGCTATTGGCGTCAATTTAGAACCCGTTCCCGCAGGCTTTAATAATCCGCATCAAGATAAACAGTGGCAAATATCGGAAGGGCGTTTAGCAACGGTAAAAAATGCGCTGAAACTAAAACAGATGGGCGCAGATATTATCGTATTAACAGGCAATCCGGGTAATGGTGTTACTAACCAAGAAATTAACCAAAGCTTAAAAGAGTTAAAAGCGGTGGTGGGGGAAGATGTTGTGCTTATTACGGGGAAAATGCATGCAGCTGGGGTATTGAATGCGTCCGCCGAACAGCTTATTACGGAAGATGATATTCAGTCTTTTATTAAGAGTGGGGCTGATATTATTTTACTGCCTGCACCGGGCACGGTACCGGGTATTTCATTGGAATTTGTGCAAAGAATGGTGAGTTATTGCCATTCACAACGCGTGATGACCATGACAGCGATCGGGACTTCTCAAGAAGGGGCTGATCTGCAAACTATTCGTCAAATCGCGTTAATGTGCAAAATGGCAGGCACGGATTTACATCACATCGGTGACTCCGGCTATAACGGAATTGCTTTACCGGAGAATATTTTGAATTACGGCATTGTGATTCGAGGTGTCAGACATACTTATGCTCGTATAGCTCGTTCAATTAACCGTTAATATTTTGCTGTTTATCCCAGAGGAATTCCCGCGTGATTTAGGGCGTGGGATTCCATTCAAAATGACATTCATATCGCTAAAAAAATATACAATTCCCGCTATACTTCAGGTAAAATCCAGCCCATTTTTTAAAACAATATCTATAACACAATAAAAGAAGTGAGTTATGTCGCAAAATACGAATTCAGTGCCAAAGATTGGCTTTGTTTCACTTGGCTGTCCAAAAAACCTCGTTGACTCAGAGCGCATCTTAACGGAGCTGCGCACTGATGGTTACCAAGTCGTTCCAAGCTACGACGATGCCGATTTGGTTATCGTGAACACCTGTGGCTTTATTGATAGTGCAGTTCAAGAATCGTTAGAAGCTATTGGTGAAGCATTGAATGAAAATGGTAAAGTGATTGTGACTGGATGTTTGGGCGCGAAAGAGAACCAAATCCGTGAAGTTCACCCAAAGGTGTTAGAAATCACAGGTCCACATAGTTATGAGCAGGTGCTCAATCATGTCCATCATTATGTTCCCAAACCAGAGCATGATCCGTTCTTTAGTTTAGTGCCAGAGCAAGGTGTGAAATTAACACCAAAGCATTATGCCTATTTGAAAATTTCGGAAGGTTGTAACCACCGTTGTACTTTTTGCATCATCCCTTCTATGCGAGGCGACTTAGATAGTCGTGCCATTGGTGATGTATTAAATGAAGCAAAACGTTTAGTGGAATCAGGCGTTAAAGAATTACTGGTCATTTCCCAAGATACTTCCGCTTATGGTGTGGATGTGAAACACCGAATGGGATTCTGGGATGGTAAGCCAGTGAAAACTAGCATGGTCGGGCTATGTGAACAGCTAGCATCGATGGGCGTTTGGGTTCGTCTCCATTATGTTTACCCATATCCACATGTTGATGATGTGATCCCATTAATGGTGGAAGGCAAGGTGCTGCCTTATTTGGACATTCCTCTTCAACACGCAAGCCCAAAAATTCTAAAATTAATGAAGCGCCCTGGCGCGGTCGAAAGAACCTTAGAACGCATCAAGCGCTGGCGTGAAATGTGCCCAGAATTGACATTACGCTCGACATTTATTGTTGGTTTCCCGGGGGAAACGGAAGAAGATTTCCAAATGCTGCTGGATTTCTTGCAAGAAGCGAGATTGGATCGTGTGGGTTGCTTTAAATACAGTCCTGTTGAAGGGGCAAAAGCCAATGAACTGGCTGATCAAGTACCGGAAGATGTGAAGGAAGAGCGTTATCACCGCTTTATGCAGCTACAACAAGAGATATCCACTCAGCGTTTACAAGAGAAAGTTGGGCGTGAGCTATGGGTGATTGTTGATGAAGTTGATGATGAAGGTGCCGTTGGTCGTAGTATGGCGGATGCGCCAGAAATTGACGGAATGGTGTACCTCAATGGTGAGTTTGATGTGAAGGCAGGGGATATTGTTAAGGTGCTGATTGAGCATGCTGATGAATATGACCTGTGGGGCACTGTTGTCACTGAATAAAAAACGTTCTATCATCTAGTTCGAAATTTAGCCTGCGAGTCATATTCGCAGGCTTTTTTCGATATGCCCGATCAGTTTGGGTTTTTTCTATTTTTCAAATACTTGATCTATATCATCCCGCCAAAATCTATCAAATCATAACTTGATCTAGGATATAAAACTTAACTGATAAGTTGACATAATCAAAGAGAATACTTATCGAAGAATAAGGTTGATTATGACTATAGATTTTACAATTCCCAAACTCGCACAGCTTACAGAAAAATCATCATGCTCTATTAATCCAGAGTTATTGATACAACTGGCAAGTGATACCATCACCGATGGCTTATCGTCTATCCATGATTTCGACATTGAAGGGATGTTGCTGGATAAATATGGTGAAACCTTATGGGCTAGCCGTAAATCAGAGATCTCAACTAAGTTTCCATCGGGGATATTTTCTCAAATGCAGGTCTGCACTCTCGATGACCAGCCAATTCACTCACAAGGAAATACCTATTACTTCGCGCCTATTTATGACGAAAAACATCTGTTAGCCACACTTATCTTACGTGGGGATTCGATGAGTAGTAAGTTACTTTTAGCACTCACACTGGCTTTAGGGCGGGAAATCAGTGAGAAGCTGAAGTGTCACTTTTACTGGCAAAAGCTTTCAAATAAGACCCAAGGGCATAATCTGTTCCATGATTTGAATATTCATGAAGTGGAAAAAGCGCTTATCATTGAGGCTGCATTGGCTTATGGTGGAAAAATTCAGGAGATGCACCAAGCATTAAATATGGGGCGTACAACGCTCTGGCGAAAGTTAAAGCAATATCAGATTGATATTCGAGAATACAAGCTATAGCCCTGCTAGATAAAAAAAGCTTCTACTGATTCTCTGCAAACAATGCCGAAAATGTTCGAAGCATTCAAATCACACAGCCTTACGGTAATCACTAAGCCTAACATATCAATTTATTGATTGTGGGCTCAGTCACGCCTGATGGCGAAACTATAGAGAAGAAATGAAAAAGAGCTAAGATTATCAACTTAACTTGATGGTAAGTATGTTGATCTTAGTCTTCATTTTTTAGAAATTGGTCTTAACGTAAGATTATAGATTTTTATTTCAATAAGATTGCATACTTATAGTGTGAGTGTGTGGATATGGATGGATATATAGGTTTATATACCATTTTAAACTAAATATATTAATTTAATAATTAGCTATAAATAAGTCTTCCATTATTGATAACTAACGTAATAATTTCCATGTATAAAAATGATAGTTCAACTTATTTTATTTACCACTATTGGCTAAAAAATAGTTATCCTATGCTCATTAAATAAATAAGCGTAAATAGCATGGATTAATAGTTATTCTGAATTTTTTCTTTAAGTTAAATAATAAATATAAATAAAAATCTAATTTTAGTTATATTTTTATGGGTATTTGATAAGGAATAAAATGCCTGATGATTCTAGGCATGATCATCAGGCAGGAGAGATCTGGTGAATAAAGTCATTAAGTGTTTGCTGAATAAGTATTAATATATTCATACTCTTGGATTAATTGAGGTAATGACTTTATTCCTAGTTTTGTATAAATATTAGAGCGATGCACTTCTACGGTTCTTGGTGATAATGATAACTTTTCAGCAGTTTCCCTACTGGTATTCCCGTCTAAGATCATATCCATGATTTCACGTTCTCTGGCAGAGAGTCGATCAAATTTGTCCGATAAATAAATATATTTTTTATGATTTTCATTTTGTTTTTCGAAGTGCTCATTAGCTCCTTGAATAGCGCTTAGAAACGTTCGATCATCTAATGGAAATGCATAAAAGTCAAAGGCACCAGCTTTAAAGCAGTCTCGGCACAGTGTCGCAGATGCTTCTGGGGCAATGACGATAACGGGTACAATGGCTAAAGATTGAGTAATGTTTTTTAATTTATTAATATAACTTGAGTTATTGTCTACAAATAATAAGATACAATCCTTTGCATTCTCCTCTTTAGGGTAAGTATAAGTACTAATAAATACCTGTTCGTCATTATAGAATTTAAAAATAAAATCAAAAGATTCCATCTTTGATTTCAGTTTATTCTTAAAGACATTATCATTTTCAACGATTACATGAATGGCGCTATTCATCACCAAACTCCTGTTAAACGGATTTGACATTCAAATTAACATAGTTAAATAGGATGAGAATAATTTACCGATGAAAATGGTAATGTATTTTCAACTATTCTTTTTTATAGATTATTGCTGAACGTAAATGATATTAAAAAAAGAACTTGCCTAATTTTAATATAAAAAAGAAACAAAAGTTAAAGTATGTGTCAAAACGTAACATCTGTTTAATGTTTTGTAACAATATAGAATTTTAAACTTGGCTTACGATTATTATGTTTTCTAGATAACACGAAAATAATGTTATTTAGCTAAGTAATAATATCGCAAATTGGTAGTCATAAAAAGCACTATTAGCAATTTTATGAAATTTTATTAATCATCCTATGAAATATTTTTATCTTTTTTTAAATTTATCACCAGAAAATTAAAATTTGTCTCAGTCAAATAGTACTGTCACTCAAAAATGAGTGAATACACGTAATTGAACGTTTAAAAGTATTGCATAATTTACGTATATTTTATTAAGGGAAGTGTTTAAAGGAGTTAAGTGGCGAGGTTATTCTCATTATAGTTTGCACATCAACCTACACTCTTTCATTTATTGGCGTATTATAGAGGCAAATTGGTCATACTTTCAGACGGATAAATTATGTTGCTGCGTTCAGGGGTAGCATTGGCTATCTTTTCCTACATCCTTTGGGGGATAACCCCGCTGTTTTATCGACTGTTACCTGATGCTCAAGCCATGGAGTTGCTGGCTCAACGATTGATCTGGTCTATTCCCTTTTTATTTGTTATTCGATTACTTATCAAAAACAAATCATTATGGAAGCAAGTATGGGCGGACAAACGCTCGATAGTGTTATGTCTTTTTAGTTCTTCCATTATGGCGGTGTCGTGGACGACATTCACTTATGCCTTAACGCACGGGCAAGTACTTGCCGCGAGCTTGGGCTACTTTATTAACCCGCTATTTTCCATCTTGCTTGGCGTGATTTTTTTACGGGAACGTTTGGTCTTTGCTGAAAAGTTGGCTGTCGTGTTTATTTTTTCGGGAGTGGTTTACCAAATTATTCAATATGGCGAGCTACCTGTTTTAGCTTTAGTGATGGGGAGCGCATTTGCGGTTTATGGATTGATCCGCAAATTTATCCGCTTTGATGTCATTACGTCTCTATTCTTGGAGGCCTTATGGCTATTACCACTGGCAGTCGGTATCACTTGGTGGTTATCGGCCCATGGTATCAGTGCAGTAGCAAACGGGGATTGGCAAACGAAAATACTCTATATGCTAGCGGCACCTGTTACTATCATTCCACTCTTGTTCTTTACCGCAGCTATTAAGCGCACAACGTTGACGGTTATTGGCTTAGCACAGTATATAGAGCCAACCATTCAATTCTTATTAGCGGTGTTCCTGTTTAATGAAGTGTTCGACTGGGTTAAAGGTGTGAGTTTCACCCTTATTTGGATTGGTTTACTATTCTGTGTCTTAGCGTTGTTGCATAAGCGCTATGGCAAGGGATCTCGCCGCCAACCGTATGTGACGGGGCGTGATGAGCCACCACAAATTTAGCCTGTAATTTTAATCGATTAGCGTTATTTCCTAGCCGGTGTATTGCCTATTGGCTTTTCGATGATAGTCAAGGCAAACGATTGCGTATATAATCCCAACCATCTTTTTATACATTATCTTTTTAAGCAGCAAAATTAATCTCTTGGGATATAAGGTCATTATCATGAGCCAATTAGGTACTGCACTTTGTTCTAGCGCGACAAAAGTTATGCTTCTCGGATCTGGGGAGTTAGGTAAAGAAGTGGCGATTGAGTGCCAGCGTTTAGGTATAGAAGTGATTGCGGTCGATCGTTATGACAACGCACCTGCTATGCATGTTGCTCATCGCAGCTATACTCTCAATATGCTAGATGGCGACGCATTGCGGCAGTTAGTGGCGAGCGAAAAACCGGATTTTATTGTGCCAGAGATTGAAGCCATTGCGACAAAAACCTTGGTTGACTTAGAGCGACAAGGGCAGAAGGTTGTACCCTCTGCGAATGCTGTTTACCTCACGATGAATCGTGAAGGAATTCGCCGTTTAGCGGCTGAAGAGTTGCAACTACCCACCTCTGAATACCGTTTTGTAGAAACCAAAGCGGACTTTGAAGCTGCTGCCCATGAAATTGGTTTCCCATGTATTGTCAAACCGGTGATGAGTTCTTCAGGCAAAGGGCAGAGCGTGATCCGTTCCGCGGAGCAGTTAGACAGTGCGTGGAACTACTCTCAAGAAGGCGGTCGAACGGGTCAAGGACGCGTTATCGTCGAAAAGATGGTGAATTTCGATTTTGAAATTACGTTATTAACTATCAACGCGGTAGATGGCGTTCATTTTTGTGCGCCAGTGGGCCATCGTCAAGAAAAAGGTGACTATCGAGAGTCTTGGCAGCCACAGACCATGAGTGACGTTGCTTTGAAAAAAGCGCAAGACGTGGCGAAAAAAATCGTGACAGCGTTAGGGGGATACGGTTTATTTGGTGTGGAATTGTTTGTTTGTGGGGACGAGATTATTTTTAATGAAGTCTCTCCGCGCCCTCATGATACTGGCATGGTAACACTGATTTCCCAAAATCTTTCTGAATTTGCTTTACATGTTCGCGCTTTTTTGGGCTTGCCAATTGGTTCTATTCGCCAATACGGTGCCAGCGCATCGGCGGTTATTTTACCGGAACTTCATAGTCGTAATGTGGTTTTCACGGGAATCGATGAGGCATTAAATTCTGATATTCAATTGCGCTTATTTGGTAAACCGGAAATCGCGGGAACTCGCCGTCTAGGTGTGGCATTGGCGATTGGGGATTCGATAGAGCAAGCGTTAGAGATGGCGAAAGTGGCGGCGGCCAGAGTGAAAGTAACAGGTTAGTGATTATCCCCCGCCTGTTGGGTTTTGGCGGGGGATTTTTAGGGTGATTATTGTCTATCTTCAATAATCATCGCGGCAGCGCGTTCCGCAATCATAATGGTTGGTGCATTGGTATTGCCACTTGGAATTTCAGGCATCACGGAGCAGTCCACCACGCGCAGCTTATTTATTCCGTGAACACGAAGACGTAAATCAGTGACGGAATTTGCAATATCGGTACCCATACGGCAAGTACCAACTGGGTGGTATACGGTTTTACAGAAATTACGTACAAATTCTTCTAATTGACCCTCATCATGCTGAACTTGGGCAGGTGGCATCAACGTATTTTTACTGACAGCTTGTAATGATGGCTGGCTTAACACATCTAAACCAAATTTTACCGCACGTTTGCAACCCTCCATATCTTCAGGATCAGCTAAGTAATTGGCATGAATTTTTAATGGGTCTTGCGGGTTTTGGCTACGCAGTAAAATTTTTCCGCGAGACTTAGGTTGTAAGTAACCGACTTTCAGTGAAAAACCATGAGCGGCGGGTAGAGGCTCTCCCGGTACATCATCCCAGCTATCTAAAATAGGTAAAAAGTGAATTTGCACATCAGGGCGGCCTTGGTTACAGCTGTCTTTAAAGGCGGCGCCTTCTAAAACGTTAGAGGCGAGTAGCCCACTGCGAAATGCCATCCACTCAAAACCATGCTTGATAGCGGCAAAGCCTTGGTCTGCACCAAATAAGCTGATGGGTTCTTTGGTGGTGACGTTGATGGACATGTGTAGGTGATCATGAAAGTTTTCGCCTACCGGTAAATTAGCCACTGTTTTGATCCCTAAAGCGGAAAGGTGTTCTTCTGGTCCGATACCAGAGAGCATCAATAACTTCGCGGATCCCATTGCGCCGGAGCAAACCAGCACTTCTTCACGAGCAAAGGCTTCGACTTCGTGACCATTTTTACCTTGGTAAGCCACGCCAACCGCTTGTCCATCGCGAATAATAATGCGATTAACTTGGGTATTAAGTTTGAGAGTTAAACGGTCGCTATTTGCCACTGATTTTAAATAGGTTTTGGAGGTGCTTGCTCTTTCCCCATTATGTGTGGTGGTTTGATAGAAACTAGTTCCTTGTTGGCTCTCGCCATTCAGGTCATTAACGTAAGGTAAACCATGTTCTTGAGCCGCTTGAATGAATGCCATAGAAAGTGGATGGCGATAGCGGTTTTCGCTAACGGGAAGGGGTCCTTCAGTGCCGTGGTATTCACCCGTTAGGCTTTCGTTGCGTTCGGCTTTTTTAAACCACGGTAGAACATCTTGATAACCCCAGCCTTCACAGCCGTACTTTTGTTCCCAGTTATCGTAATCTTGTTTTTGCCCACGAATGTAGATCATACCGTTGACGGAACTACTGCCTCCCAGCACGCGACCCTGAGCAATTTGCATTTTGCGGTTGTTGGCATGAGGTTCTGGTTCGGTTTCATAGGGCCAGCTTTTTTGGGCAATAATTTTTGCGACCCCTGCAGGCATACGGATAAACATGTGGTTATCGCTACCGCCTGCTTCAATGAGCAGCACGCGAGCTTGGGTTTCTTGGATCAGGCGAGCGGCGAGAACACAACCTGCGGAGCCTGCACCGACAATAATATAGTCATATTTTTGTGTGCTCATGTTCACTCTCTTATCTAAATTAACATCAAATCATCATTTATTTAACAATACCCTCTTGAATTATTAATGTATAAATAATGTTCCGTTAGTGTGATTGGCTTCAAAAATAATTTCCTATGTAACTATTTTTGATTTTCTCTATTTATTGTTATTTAAGGAGTAAATATTTATTTTTCGATTTTAGCTCTTAATCTTTATTGTTATTAATAAGTTAATGTTTTGCATTTTTGACTACTTTTAGTGCTAGAAAGTAAGAATAAAAGTGCAGTCCCATAAAGGAATTGCGTATTGTCTGATACCCATTTTTGTGACTTTGGGAGATTCTGAGTGCTCGATAAAAATGAATGGGTGTTTATCAATGAAAGCGAGACTCATAAAAAGCAGTTTGGTGGGATTATGGGGTACGATGTTCATGGCAACAGTGGCTCAAGCCATGCCGATTGAGGACCAATTTCAGCTAATGGCGGAAGGTGAGAGTGAAAAAATCCGTTGCTTTGAATCTTCTTCGCCTTTCCTTTATTGTCTTAAAGGAAGCGTATACACAAAAAGTGGTATTAGACTCGTGGATAAGCACGGTAATGAAGTGTATCAATTTTACTATTTTGATAATGGTCTCGACCCTGAGAGTGAAGGGCTATACCGAATTCGTCAGGGTGAAAAGATTGGTTATGCCAACGCAAGAACTGGAGAGATTGTGATTAAGCCAATCTACGATTGTGCATATCCATTCGAAAACGGTAAGGCCAAGGTTGGTATGAAGTGTCAGCAACAAACAGATGGGGAACATCGCTGGTGGGTAGGCGGTGAATGGCAAGAAATTGTTAATCCTTTGAATATGAAAAATTAGCGTTTTATTCATGTGTTAAGTGCATAAATTTAACAAAAGTCACAATGCAAACATGATTTTAAATATTGTTTAACTTATTGAAATGAAAAATATTTGCAATATAGATCACATTTTTCAAGGGTTTGGCGTCGCTTGAAAACCATTCACTGCAAAAAACTAACCGCTTAATTCTGTATGCCACCACTCAAGGTAACTTTTCTCTTTTCCTGATAGTAATTTCTTACCATACCCACTATGGCAGAACTCAATTTTTCACATTCAAAATCATTCAACCACTGCCTATTAAAAAATTATTTGTTATTCATCGAAAGCGACTAAAACCAACGCTTTCGCCGTTTAATAAATCGCAATTACGCATTAATGGCATGTTCGTTCTACCTCAGAAGGGTGTTCTATGAACAAAAATGGTATTTTAAAACACATTCCATGGATGATCCTCGGGATCATCGGTGCAATCTGTTTGGGTGTTGTCGCGTTAAGACGTGGGGAACACATCAGTGCACTGTGGATCGTCGTCGCTTCCGTGGCGGTGTATCTGATTGCATATCGTTACTACAGCTTATATATCGCTAAAAAAGTGATGCAGCTGGATGAAACACGTGCTACGCCAGCGGTCATTAATAATGACGGCTTAAACTATGTTCCAACCAATAAGAACGTTCTGTTTGGTCACCACTTTGCAGCTATCGCAGGGGCGGGTCCATTAGTGGGACCTGTATTGGCGGCTCAGGTTGGTTATTTACCGGGAACGTTATGGCTGTTAGCTGGGGTGGTCCTTGCGGGGGCTGTGCAGGACTTTATGGTGCTGTTTATCTCCTCACGCCGTAATGGTGCATCCCTTGGTGAGATAGTTAAAGAAGAATTGGGGCCAATTCCAGGTACACTGGCACTGTTTGGCTGCTTCTTAATTATGATCATTATCCTTGCGGTATTAGCATTGATCGTGGTTAAGGCTCTGGCAGAAAGCCCATGGGGTGTGTTCACGGTTTGCTCCACTGTGCCGATTGCGCTGTTTATGGGGATATACATGCGCTATATCCGACCAGGACGTGTGGGTGAAATTGCCGTTATCGGTATTGCACTGTTAGTCGCTTCTATTTGGTTTGGTGGTGTGATTGCTCATGACCCATACTGGGGTCCAGCGCTGACCTTTAAAGATACGACGATTACTTATGCATTAGTCGGTTATGCGTTTGTTTCAGCGTTATTGCCAGTATGGCTGATTCTGGCTCCTCGTGACTACTTAGCGACATTCCTGAAAATCGGGGTTATCGTTGGTTTAGCGGTGGGTATTGTTATCCTGAACCCTGAGCTGAAAATGCCAGCGGTGACACAGTTTGTTGATGGTTCAGGTCCAGTGTGGAAAGGTACACTGTTCCCATTCCTGTTCATCACCATTGCGTGTGGTGCGGTGTCTGGTTTCCACGCCTTAATTTCTTCGGGTACGACGCCAAAACTGCTCGCGAACGAAAAAGATGCGCGTTACATCGGTTACGGTGCGATGTTAATGGAATCTTTCGTGGCTATCATGGCGTTAGTCGCCGCTTCTATCATCGAACCAGGTCTGTACTTTGCAATGAACACTCCACCATCAGCATTAGGTATCACTATGCCTAACCTGCATGAGCTGGGTGGTCCAGATGGCGCTGCAATTATGGCGCAACTGAAAGATGTTTCTGCTCATGCGGCAGCAACAGTGAGTTCATGGGGCTTTGTGATTTCGCCTGAACAAATCATGCAAACAGCAAAAGACATCGGTGAACCTTCTATTCTGAACCGTGCGGGTGGTGCGCCAACCTTAGCTGTCGGTATTGCGTTTGTATTCCACGAAATTATGCCAGCTGCCAACATGGGCTTCTGGTATCACTTCGGTATTCTGTTTGAAGCGCTGTTTATCTTAACCGCACTGGATGCGGGTACCCGTTCTGGTCGCTTTATGCTGCAAGATTTACTGGGTAACTTCGTACCATTCCTGAAGAAAACCGACTCTCTGTTTGCGGGTATCATCGGCACTGCGGGATGCGTAGGTTTATGGGGTTACTTGCTGTATCAAGGTGTTGTTGACCCTCTGGGCGGCGTTAAGAGCTTGTGGCCACTGTTCGGTATCTCCAACCAGATGTTGGCAGCGGTGGCGTTAGTCCTGAGTACTGTTGTACTGATTAAGATGAAACGTAGCAAATATATCTTAGTGACTGTGTTACCAGCAGTATGGTTATTAATCTGTACAACATGGGCATTAGGACTGAAATTATTCAGCGATAATCCTCAACTGGAAGGTTTCTTATACTTAGCGAAATCTTACAAAGAGAAAATCGCCGCAGGTGGTGCTGATTTAACTGCACAAGAAATTACGAATATGAATCACATTATTATCAATAACTACACCAATGCGGGTCTGAGTATTCTGTTCTTAGTGGTGGTTTACGGTATTATCTTCTTTGGTATCCGTGTGGCAATGAAAGCCCAGAAAAACCCAAATCGTACAGATAAAGAAACCCCTTATGTTCCTGTTCCTAAAGAGGGTGTGAAAGTGTCATCATCACACTAAGGACACAAAAATGATTCGAGATTTTATTCACTCGAAACAGTAAGGGAAGCCCGACATTGTACAAAAATGCAGTGTCGGGCATTTTGCCTTTGGAGAGAGTTATGTTTGGAAACTTGGGTAAAACCGGAAAATATTTAGGTCAGGCGGCTCGAATGCTGGTCGGGATCCCCGATTACGATACCTATGTGCAGCATATGAAAGACAATCACCCAGATAAACCCGTGATGACCTATAAGGAGTTTTTTCGTGAAAGACAAGATGCTCGCTACGGCGGTGGTGGTAAAGGCGGATTTCGCTGCTGTTAACGGATAATCCTGTAAACGAATGATCCTATAAATGTATAGCGTGATGAGGGCAATAATGAAACCAATCAATGTAACGATTTTAACGGGCTTTTTGGGGGCAGGGAAAACGACGCTATTGAGCCATATTCTCAATGAGGATCATGGACATAAAATTGCCGTGATTGAAAATGAATTTGGTGAAGTGCCTATCGATAATGCGTTGATTGGCGATCGCGCCACTCAAATTACGACGTTAAGTAATGGGTGTATTTGTTGCAGTCGTTCCAATGAATTAGAGAACGCGCTACTGGATCTATTAGATGGTTTGGACAGCGGTAAACTGGATTTTGACCGTTTAGTCATCGAGTGCACAGGAATGGCTGATCCAGGACCTATTACGCAAACTTTTTTCTCCCATGATGTTCTGTGTGAACGTTATTTATTGGATGGCATCATTACGTTAGTGGATGCGGTACATGCTGATAAACAGCTAAATGATTTCGCTATTGCTCAAGCCCAAATTGGC
Organism: Providencia sp. PROV208; assembly: GCF_028479465.1. Lineage (NCBI taxonomy): Bacteria > Pseudomonadati > Pseudomonadota > Gammaproteobacteria > Enterobacterales > Morganellaceae > Providencia > Providencia sp. PROV208. The sequence continues at coordinate 63,696 of NZ_JAMPNS010000021.1, forward strand.
TACGCCGATAGAATTTTACTGACTAAAACCGATATCGAGCCAAATAACGACGCTTTAATTGAGCGTTTACAGAGAATTAATGCCCGAGCGCCGATTTATCCGGTGGTTCATGGGGATATTAATTTAGATTTGTTGTTAGATATTGAAGGCTTTTTGCTGGATTCAAAACTCAATGTTAAGCAGCCGACTTTCCGTTTTGCTCCTAAGCAGCAAAATGAGGTGGGATCGATTGTGCTGGAGTTTGATTATCCCGTTGAGTTGATGGCGGTATCTCAAGTGATGGAAGATTTACTGCTTGGTTTCGCAGATAATTTATTACGTTATAAAGGTATTCTATCCATTATCGATGAACCAAAACGTCTGTTATTTCAAGGTGTCCAGCGCCTGTATAGCGCCGATTGGGATCGGGATTGGGAAGAGGGCGAAAAGCGCAGCAGCGTCCTCGTTTTCATCGGCATCGATCTTCCCGAAGCCGAAATTCGCGAAAAATTCGCAGCACTAGAAACTCAATAAAAACTCAATAAAAACTCAATAAAAACTCAATAAAAACAAAGAAGAAGCTAACAGAAGATTCTAATTCAAAGATATTCGAGTTGTCGCAAGGCGGTAATCGAGTTAAGGGCTAGGAGCATACATAAGTATGTGACTAGCCTTAACGAGTGTAACCAACACAGCGACAGCTCGAAGAGCGAAGAATTAGCGAGCTTTGGAGGACATTATTTCGATTATTTGAATGTCCGTATGCCGCATTGAACCTGCCGCCAACGAACACAAGTTCGCAATCGACTGATCCACATCATCTGACACAATCCCGTCCGAGCCTCTTACGCAGCTATTATCTAGTGCCATCAGTACCGCTTTATATGCCGCACTTGCGCTGGTGGAAACTTTCATTGCACAGCTATTGGATGCACCGTCACAGATCATGCCGCTCACGTCGCCGATCATACTGGAAATTGCCATTGCGACCACTTCATAGCGAGCTTCTAATAACCATGCAATCCCTGCGGCAGCACCCATCGCCGCCGTGGTGGCTGCACATAATGCAGATAATGCAGGTAATTGGTTATGGATATAAATTGCCATCAAATGCGAAAGCATCAGTGCACGGGCTAATTGTTCTTCAGTAGATTGCAAATAATCTGCGGTAACAACCACAGGCATGGTTGCGGCAATACCTTGGTTACCGGAACCGGAATTACTCATTGCGGGGAGTACCGCACCACCCATACGTGCATCGGAGGCTGCCGTTGTGCGGATCATAATTTCGGATAATAAATCTTTGGACAATAAACCGCGGTCACGTTGAGCCTGTAGCGTTTTGCCGATATGCAGGCCGTAGCTATTACGCAAACCTTCTTGAGATAACGCATCATTTAAGTGAGCGGCTTCAAGAATGAAACGAATATCGTCTAAGGGTGCTTGAGTTGCGAACTCATAAACAGCCTTAGCAGTGACTTTAGGTAAGCTGACATCGGTACCACAATCAACGGGATCCCTCGTTTCTGTTTTACTCTCAGTAATATCGAACAGAACCTGATCACCGTGGATAATTTTGACAATATGCGTGTGAGAGCCTGCGATGATCACCGTGGCAGAATCATTTTCGCTATAGACTGTCGCTTCTGAATAAATAACATCATCACAAGGGGATTTAATATCAACGGTGATGGAGCCGTCCGCAAGCATCGCTTTACTGCGTGCAATCGCTTCCGGTGAGGCGGATTTTAATACTTCTAAACCTGCATCGGCATCACCACCAATTGCACCCAGAGCTGCTGCAATGGGTAAACCCACCATTCCTGTTCCAGGGACGGTGACACCCATTCCATTTTTCATTAAGTTTGGAGAAACAAACGCGGCAACGCGAACGACTGGTGATGGCAGATAAGATGCTGCTTTTGCCGCTGCATAAGCAAGGGAAATAGGTTCAGTACAGCCCAGTGCAGGCTTGACGTCTTGTTTAACAGCATTGATAAAATATTGCCAAAGGAGTTCTTCAGTTTGCGTTGCCATGGTGATATCCCTAAAAGTCATGTGGTGATGAAATTATTTTAATAAAGAGGGCGGAGAAAAACTTCACAATGTTTATGGATAAATCGGGATGGGAGAGAAAATTTATCTCTAACTCTGATTCTTAATAGAATATTTTTTTAAATATGATGCCGATCACAAAAATCCTACCTATTTTCATTGGTAGGATTTTGTGAAATTAGCTTTCTAAATCGAGGCGTTTACTTTGCCATTTACGCGAGCGCCAGCGCCACGCATTGGTGAGTCCACGAACCCACTCATCGACAAAGAAACCAATCCAAATACCGATTAACCCCATTTCCATTTTAATACCAAGGAAGTAGCCAAGCGGGATGGCAATGCCCCACATGAACAGGATGGCAGTGAATAATGGGAATTTCGCATCACCAGAGGCGCGTAAGGCATTGACCATAACGATATTGATCGTGCGTCCCGGCTCTAAGAAAACGGATAATAAGAAAATCGGCAGGAGTAGCTGAATAATGCCTTGGTCATCAGTTAAGCTATTCAGGATCGGTGAACGGAATAACCAGAACATAAATACCACACCAATCGTGACGTAAAAGCCCCATTTCAGGCTCTTAAAGGCGCGACGGTATGCATCGTCAAAGCGTTTAGCACCGACTAAATGCCCCACCATAATCTCATTACCGATACTGATAGAGATCCCAAACAGCATAATAAATAACGACAACTGGAAGTAGAGAGTTTGCGCCGCAAGAGCGGTTTCACCCATTAAGCCAATAAACGCAGATGCGGTCATAAAGTGCAGAATCCACACTAAGTTTTCACCCGCAGCAGGTAAACCAATATGCAGGATTTTACTCAGCATTTTGCTTGACCAGTGGATCAGCATCATTGGGGTAAATTTGATTCTTAAACCATAGAACAGCAAGCCGAAGAGTAAAATCACCGCAACTACACGCCCAACTACCGTTGACCATGCGACGCCTTCTAACCCATATTGTGGCAGACCAAAGAAACCATAGAGCACAATCATGTTACCTATCACAGTAATGATGTTGGCGATTAATGTGACCCACATGGCAGGCTGTGCTTTACCATAAACGCGTAAACAAGCTGCGAGAATGATAGAAATAGCTTCAGGAATTAAACAGATACCCAAAATGTGTAAATACGCATACCCATCATCCATTAAGTGGGATGGCGTATTCATGATGGTGAGAATTTTATAGCCAAAAAACAGTGCAATTAAGGCACTGGAAAAACCTAAAATAAAGTTAAAGGCGATGGAGATATGGATTGCTTGGCTGGCTTTGTCACGGCGACCCGCCCCAAGGTATTGGGCAATAACCACACTGCAACCAACACTAATAAAGTTAAAAATAGTAATAAAAAGGTCAAAAACTTGGTTTCCCACCCCCATAGCGGCGAGGTAGGCAGTGGATACATGGCTCACCATGTAGGTATTAATTAATAAGGTGGCCAAATGAAGGAAAATATCAATAAAGATTGGCCAACTGAGGGAATAGAGTGACCTCTCAGTGACATCGGACTGATGCATTAAGAACCTTTGTATATGTTTAAATAAAGGAAAGAACGAGATTTGCTCGGATTCTACCTCTAATCAGTGAAGTAACCTAGTAATAAAAGCCGGATATTTTTAGATAATTAAGCTTTGTTTAATCTACATAAATTTGTTATTGATATGTATCTTGTATTTGAAATATGACATCAGAATGACCGAGGAGTCGCAATGACAAAAATTAAAACAGCAATAGTGGGTTACGGCAATATTGGTCGTTATGCACTAGAAGCTGTTCAAGCCGCTGATGATTTCGAATTAGTCGGAATTGTACGTCGTAATACCCAAGATATTCCAGCGGAATTGGCGACATATAAAGTGGTTGATGATATCGAGAAATTAGGCAGTGTGGATGTTGCATTACTGTGTTCCCCGACGCGTGCAATTGGCTCTTTAGCAGAGAAAATTTTAAGCCTAGGTATCAATACCGTCGATAGCTTTGATGTGCACTCTGATATTGTGGCATTAAAACATCAGCTTGACGGTGTGGCGAAGAAACATAACAGTGTATCGATTGTTTCGGCTGGTTGGGATCCGGGTTCTGACTCTATCATGCGTACGTTGATGCTGGCGATGGCGCCGAAAGGGGTGACCTACACCAACTTTGGTCCCGGTATGAGCATGGGACATAGTGTTGCGGCAAAAGCAGTCGACGGTGTAAAAGATGCACTTTCTGTCACCATTCCATTAGGGACAGGCGTTCATCGTCGTATGGTCTATGTGGAGCTTGACGCTGGGGCTAATTTTAACGATGTGGTCAGCGGTATCAAACAAGACAGCTATTTCTCTTCCGATGAAACGCATATTCGCCAAGTTGATAGTATTGATGCATTAAAAGATGTAGGACACGGCGTGCAGATGACTCATAAAGGCGTTTCTGGCGCAACGCATAACCAATTATTTGAATACTCAATGCGTATCAATAACCCCGCATTAACCTCTCAATTTATGGTATCAGCGGCTCGCGCGACCATGAAGCAGCCTGCAGGGGCTTATACCGTTATTGAAATTCCTCCCGTGAATTTCCTACAAGGTGATTTAGATAGCTTAATTGCTAAGCTTGTTTAATCTATTGATAGCGTTAACCTCTAGTCGATAGAATCACGTTTTAATGGTGCGCAGAATGATGAATAGCATTGTGACCGCGTACCATTTTCTCTCCTCGCTTTTTATTTTATTCCCCTTCAGAATAACGCCATTATTTAGGATTGGTTCGATACAAGCATAAAAGAGTGCCAGCGGAGAAATGGAATGGAAACACCAAAGGAAAAGAAACCAGTTACGAATAAAAATAAAGGGAGCCAATCCTCATCGGCAAGTTTTTTCCCTAAGAATAAAGCGGTAAAAAGCGTCAAAGAGACCCACAATTCATTCAGTATCATTCGTGCCTTTTCGAAAATGATGAATTATGGATTTTCGTTATTCTATGTCGGTTTTATTATTTCAGTTTGGTTTTTCCCTGAGAATTACAGTGTAGAGATTATTTATAACCTCACATTGATCCTTATATTCGAGTTTATTTTGGTGCATTCCGGCGTATTTATGTCGGTATTTAAGAATTTTTTTGTGATATTAGGATTCGCCTTGGTTTATGGGCTTTTTGCACTGGCTATCAATGCCTCAGTGTTGGGGGACTCGCCTGTAATCCTCTATCTCTACAGTGCGACCGTTGTAAACCGGATGCTGTTTGGATTAACCAGCCGAACCGACCAAGAACGCCAAGAAAATCTTGGGTATTCCGCCTTAATGGCAATGAACTTTATGTTCAGTATCTTTACTGCGCTGTTGTTATCGTGGATGGTGCCATATGGTGGGCTGACACCCGAGTATCTGGAATCTATCCATTATTTGGACTCAATTGGTACAGGCGGGGAATTCCCTGAAAAACCCCATGTGGCTTTTGCGTTCGGGGTGCTCTATTTTTCGCTACCCGTTGTTTTACCTGCACTATTTGGACTGTTCAAATTACGTAAGAAGAGGATGCATCAAAGGGATGTGTAAGCAAAAAAATAAAGAAAAACGCCTACCGAAGTAGGCGTCCTGGTGTTGGCAAAAATAAAGTAAAACAAAATAAGGAATAAATATTAGCGGGTTATAGATTTAAATTGCTGTGTGGTTTCTTTTAATGCCACTTCTGTCGGTAAACGCTCCATGGAGCTTGCACCATAGAAGCCGTGGCAATCAGGACAGTGAGCTAAAATATATTCGGCATCAGCTGGGGTCGCGATAGGTCCACCATGACACAGAATAATCACATCATCACGGACGGATTTCGCTGCGGTTGCCCAATCATTGATTAGTTTAACGCAATCGGCCAGTGTCACCGCCGTTTCGGCACCAATGTTACCGCCGGTAGTCAGACCCATATGTGGTACAATGATATCAGCCCCTGCTTGCGCCATCGCGATAGCATCTTCGCGACTAAAAACGTATGGTGTGGTTAATAACCCTTTTTCGTGTGCCATGCGGATCATCTCGACTTCTAACCCATAGCCCATGCCGGTTTCTTCTAAATTAGCGCGGAAGTTACCGTCGATAAGACCCACGGTTGGGAAGTTTTGCACGCCAGCAAAGCCCGTAGCCTTGATATCATCAAGGAATTTATCGAATTGGCAGAATGGATCAGTGCCGTTGACGCCAGCCAGCACGGGGGTGTGCTTCACGACTGGGAGAACTTCCTTCGCCATATCCATTACGATTTCGTTAGCATTGCCGTAAGCGAGCAGACCCGCTAGAGAACCGCGTCCCGCCATACGATAGCGACCTGAGTTATAGATAACGATTAAATCGATGCCACCTGCTTCTTCACATTTAGCGGACAGACCTGTACCGGCACCGCCGCCAATGATGGGTTCTCCACGAGCAATCATCTCTCTGAAATGTTTCAGTAAGTCTTCGCGGTTATGTTTCATTAATGAACCTCTACTTATTTGTTATTTCCTGGTGTAATTCAATAACCTGATCACAGAATTCTGCTGAATTGATGTGGTGCGGGCTTAATATTAATTGTCGTTTTTTTGTTATGACTAAGTGTTTGGTTAATGCATCGATAAAGGCTTGATCAGCGGCAGGATCCCAGAATGGAGCCCCGTCAATATCGAGAGCAGAGAAACCAGCTGTTGGGATAATAAAGCGAATTTCGCCTTCACATACATTGAGCTTTTCGGCAATCCAACGTCCCATCTGGCGGTTTTCTTCAACGGTGGTTCTCATCAGCGTGACTTGAGCATTATGATGGTAAAATTGACGATCTTTATATTGCTCTGGTACGGTGGATGGGCGACCGAAGTTCACCATATCCAGTGCGCCGCAGGATAATACGCAAGGGGTTTGCGTGCGAGCGATAGCGCCGAAACGATCTTCATCACAAGCTAAAACGCCGCCAAAAAGATAATCACATACTTCAGTCGTGGTGATATCTAAAACCGAATCTAATAAACGGCTATCAATCAATTTTTCCATCGCTTTACCGCCACTTCCGGTTGCGTGGAAGACGAGGCAATCATGGTCAGATTCTAATTTGGCAGTCAGTTGCTGGACACACGGTGTTGTCACGCCAAACATGGTCAATGCAATGGCGGGTTTATTTTCAGTGACGTCAGTTTCGCCGTTATCAAACCAAACTGCGCCTGCGATTTGGTTTGCTGCATTTTTTAGAACCTTGCGTGAAATGACATTCAATCCAGAAACATCGGTGACGGAATACATCATGGAGATATCACTGGCGCCGATATACCCAGATATATCCCCTGATGCCATGGTGGAAACCATTAATTTTGGTATACCCACCGGCAAGATTTGCATTGCTGGTGTAATCAGTGCAGTCCCACCTGAGCCGCCTAGCCCAAGTATTGCGGCGACGTCAGTTTGTGCAGCTAGATAGAGGCTGAAAGCCTGCGCCATCGCTTCTATTGCTTTTCCTCGGTCGCCACAGAAAACGGCGCTGTTTCCTTGAGGATGGAAACTGGCAACCATATCTGCGGTGATATCCGCATGTTTGTCTAATTTTAGTGGCTGAGTGCTTAGATCAACGGTACGTACAGCAAGCCCTGCATTTTTAATTAAGTCACTGACATAAAAAAGCTCAGCACTTTTAGTGTCTAGGGTACTTGCAACATAAATAAAACCCTGATGCTTTGGCATAGAAAAATCCTTTTATTTTTTATGTAGGGGGAGGTGCTGAATTTTTCATCTTAATGAGATTATCGTATCATTTACGATAAGTCAATAATGAGACTGCAGTCTCATTTTTTAAATTGTCTACTTGGATAATCGAAGAATGATTTGTATCTTTTTGATAAAGCATTATAAATAAGATGGTTATTGCAAAATGGTAAACTTAGAGTAGTGGTTTTTGTCCATGAATATTTAAATATAATGATTTACCGTACTGTATTTATAGCGTAATTTCGAGAACAAACATAATCATATACATGTCAAATGAGTAATAGAGTGGCTAACATCTTCGTGTTGTTAATCATCTTGCTATGCTCATAGAAAGGCGATTTTAAGGACTAAAACATGCCATTGAGTCATTTAATGCCAGATTATAAAGGAACGCGTAAACGCACTTATAACTTATTAGTTTCAACAGCAGTTGAGCTATTTGAAAAAGGGGCGATGCCATCAGTTTCCGAATTAGCGATAGAAGCTGGGGTTTCTCGAGCAACTGCCTATCGTTATTTTCCGACTCAAAGTGACCTTATTGCGGCGACAGTTAATGTTAGCCTTGGACCTATTTTGACGTGGAAACCTCAAAGCGAAAAAACAGAAGAGCGGATTGATGAATTGCTACGTTACGCATTTCCGCGCATGTTTGCCCATGAAGGGGTATTACGAGCCGCTCTGCAAACATCACTTCAGCAATGGGCTCTCGGTCGCTCATCCCCAACACCAGAACCTGAAGAAAAACGATTAGAGCGTGGTAACCGTAAAGACATTTTGGCGATGGTAACATTGCCGATGAAATCTGAATTTCCTGAAGAAATCATTAATAAGGTCATCAAAGCGTTTTCTGTCATTTATGGTTCGGAAATATTCTTGGTACTGAAAGATATTTGGAAATTGGATAATGACCAAGTCACCGAGATTGCACAGTGGATGGCAAAAGCAATTATTAATCAGGCTATTGCGGATAAACAGCACATTGAAAAGCCTTAGAAATTAATTCTGCCTAAATTTACCTAATATCCTTCTGTTTGTAGGGACATTTGAAGTGTGAAATCGTGAATATCGGGTAGGCGATAATTTAGGCACACTTAGCTTTATAACTTTGAATGATTATGAGGTAACTTATTCTCATAATTAATTATTTCAATGGTTATTGTCCGATGATGAAGCTGATAAAAATGGGTGTAGGAATTATTCTTTGTGCCATGATTGGTGGTGCACTCACTTATATCGGCATTCCTCTTGCATTAATGTTCGGGCCTATCCTTGCTATTATCATTTTTCACCGTTTTGGCCTGTTATTCCCTATTCCGAAACACACCATCACTTTTGTTCAAGTCACGCTAGGAACCTCTGTCGGTTTGATGTTCAATCAGGTTTCATTGTCGGACGCGGATAATTTATTGCTGTTGTTGTTAATGCTGGTGGTGTGCTTGGCCGTGCAGTTTTCGTTTAGTTTTTTCTGGTTTCACCGCAAGGTAGGGTGGACAAAACAGGAAGCGATGTTAGGCTCGGTGCCGGGAGCGATGGCTGCTATTCTTGCGTTAACAGATCACACTCATACACCGCCACAAAAAATTGTTATTTCCCATACTATTCGATTGATTATCCTTATTTTATTGGCAGGTTTGGTAGTAGGAAGCGAGGGCGATCCTCAGCCGCTAATTGAATGGCCAACGTTAACCCTGGAATCCACATTCTGGTTACTGGTGATTGTGACAGTGGGGGTGGTGATGGGATTGCTCTTACAACGACTCAGAGTGCCCGCACCATTTATGCTGACTTCCCTTGGGGCGGCAACCTTAATTCAAGGGTGGATTGATGTTCAGCTTCATTTTCCGTTGATGCTGACTGAGCTGAGCATGGTTTTAATCGGCATGAACATTGGTAACCACTTTATTGTCTTCCCGTTATCAGCCTTGATTAAAAATATTTACTCCTCAGCGCAAGTGGTGATTATTAATATTATTTTGACCTTTTTGATCTCTGTATTTGCAGCATGGATCACGGGGTATGATATTGCAGTACTTTTGCTGGCTTGGGCTCCGGGCAGTATGGAAGCCATGACCTTTGCGGCGATCACGATGAATTTAGATGCAGGGTTTGTCATGTCTAACCATATTATTCGGATGGTGATCATTCAAACCATTCCATCGGTCGTGTTATTTTGGCAGGAACGTAAAGGAAAGAAAGAAGGATAAGAAGGAAACATGGTTCGATTTTGTCGATGGTGTTGCTGGCATGTTTCCGCATTCGGATTGCTTGATTATTTTACGTAAGCAAATAGACCTAGAGAATCCCTCGCTAAAGATTGGCATTTGAACTCTTGGGTGAGGGGAATGCCTTTTAAATCGTCATAACTTTCTTTATTCAGCTTGCTCATTTTATCTGAGTTGTAGTTGCCTAAATCCCATTTGTTACTTTTTGCAAAATAGACAATAGCGCGTTCAATTTCTCTGTCAGGAATTTGGGAATAGCCACAGTCGTATTTTAAATAAATAAACACAGCAGTCAGATCAGCGAGGTCTTCAGCTTCATTGGTTGAGAGTGCTTTAGCGGCATTGGTTATCCCCAAAAGCATCATTAAGCATGACATTAATATAAATTTTTGCATTCGATATTCTATCTGGTTTTTATGTCAAGTTACATTAGCATAAGAACATACTCGCATTACATCAAGTTGCCTTATTTCTTTACGGCTACTGTGCACTTTAGATTATTTTGTGTATAGATTCGTTAGTCAATTCTAACTTTCTTAAATCTATGTAATAAATCCATATTAACTGAATGGGTTTATTGACCTTCCTGTAAGGGGAAGCTTTATCATCTCAATCATTAAACCACGTTTTGCTTGGCAAGGGCAATTTTAGACTTGTCACACCGTGCTCACCGATTGTTGATTTTGATAAATAAAAGGAAGGTTATCTATGTTACGTCGTGATTTTCTTAAGCTGAGTGCCATTGCCTATGCGGCTAGCGCACTGCCAGTTTGGAGCCGCATGGCTGTCGCAGCAGGGAATTACCCTACGCTCGCTATTCCACCAATAGTGGAACCGGATGCTCAAGGAAATATTCAAATCGCCATCAAGCAAGGTATTTCTCAGTTTGTGCCGGGTAAGAAGACCATAACGTGGGGATATAACGGCGATTTATTAGGACCTGCCTTGAGTTTAAAAAATGGGCAGTCAGTGAATATTAATATCACCAACCAGCTTCCTGAAGAGACGACAGTGCATTGGCACGGATTAGAAATTTCAGGGGAACAGGATGGGGGACCTCAAGCAATTATTGCCCCTGGCGCCAGTCGTAAAGTCAATTTCACACTTAATCAGCCAGAAGCGACCTGTTGGTTCCACCCTCATACTCATGGAAAAACAGGGCACCAAGTGGCAATGGGATTAGCGGGATTGGTGCTGGTCAAAGATGAAGATAGTCAAAAACATGGCTTACCGAGCGAGTGGGGCGTTGATGACATTCCGGTAATTTTACAAGATAAGCGTTTGAAAGATGATGGGCAGATTGATTATCAATTGGATGTGATGAGTGCGGCGGTAGGCTGGTTTGGGGATATGATGCTCACCAACGGGGCTGTTTATCCTAAACACGTTGCACCGAAAGGTTGGATCCGTCTGAGATTATTAAATGGCTGTAATGCTCGTAGTTTAAATGTATCGACCAGCGATGGGCGCAAAATGTACGTGATAGGTAGTGATGGCGGGTTGCTCGCTGAACCTATTGCCTTGACCGAATTACCTATCTTAATGGGCGAGCGTTTTGAAGTACTGATTGATGCTTCAGATGGTCGTGCCTTTGATCTTGTGACACTACCTGTTGGGCAAATGGGAATGACCCTTGCTCCGTTCGACCAACCCCTTCCTGTTTTACGTATCGAAACCACGCTCAGTGACGGAACAGGCAAATTACCGAGCCAGTTAGCAACGCTTGCCGCTATACCGTCTTTGACAGGGCTGAATCGTCGTAAATTCCATTTGATGATGGACATGCGTTTGGATATGCAAGGCATGATGATGCTGCGTGAAAAATATGGTCCGCAAGCTATGGGGAGTATGGGGGGACATGGCGGGATGATGGGCAATATGGATCATGGAAACATGAACCATGGCAATATGAATAACGGCAATATGAATCACGGTAATATGTCCGGCATGCAGAACAGTGGTGGTCACTGTGGTTCCGGTGCGGATGAACTGGATATTCATAATGCTAATACCATCAATGGTCAGGTTTTCTCCATGACTCACCCTGCGTTTAATGCGCCACTGAATCAGCAGGAAATATGGGTGATTTCAGGGCGTGGCGATATGATGTTGCACCCGTTCCATGTACATGGCACGCGTTTTAGAATTCTCAAAGAAAATGGTCGCCCTGTCGAACCACATCGTCAAGGTTGGAAAGATATCGTAAAAGTGGAAGGGCAAGTGAGTGAGGTCTTGGTGGAGTTTAAACATACGGCAACACCTCAGCACCCTTATATGGCGCACTGTCATTTGTTGGAACATGAGGATACAGGCATGATGATGGGCTTTACCGTAAGTTAACGTTGCCAATGTGGCAGTGGCAACGTGGTCACTGCCATTGGTTTTGTCGTCGCGTCTTTGTGTGGCTTATGTTAAAATTACGCGCTTTCCATTCCCACACATGCGTAATAGATGATGAAACATACTCTGGATGTAATGATCTCTGAAGAAGAGATTGCTCAAAGAATCAGTGAATTAGCAGACAGCATTAGTGCTCATTACCAAGATAAACACGGTGAGTTAGTTCTGGTTGGTCTGTTAAAAGGCTCTTTCATTTTTATGGCAGATCTATGCCGTAAAATCACAGTACCTCATGAAGTTGATTTCATGACGGTATCAAGCTACGGCAATGCGATGACATCAAGCCGTGATGTGAAAATTGTGAAAGATTTAGATGAAGATATTCGCGGTAAGCATGTGCTGATCGTGGAAGATATCATTGACTCAGGCAATACCTTAAATAAAGTTCGTGAGATTTTTGGCTTACGTGAGCCAGCATCTGTGGCAATTTGTACGCTACTGGATAAGCCATCTCGCCGTGAAGTAGACGTGCCAGTTGAGTGGATCGGTTATTCAATCGAAGACAAATTTGTCGTAGGTTATGGTATCGACTACGCACAACAGTATCGTCATCTGCCTTATATTGGACACGTGACTTTGTTGGAAGAGTAATTAACTTTATTCTTTGCAATAAAAAGAGCAGCCTAGGCTGCTCTTTTGCTATTTAGCATCAGGAAATTATTTTTTCTGTGTGAGCTTAGAGATAGCCTCACGATAGCCTAACTCTAATTTTTCTCGGCTATCTGAAGTAATGTGTAAATCATGCAAACGACCATTATTGATACCGTAAACCCAGCCATGGATCATGATATTTTGACCGCGTTTCCACGCAGATTGCATGATAGTCGAGTGACCTAAGTTATACACTTGCTCAACGACGTTTAATTCGCAAAGGCGATCTAAGCGCTCACAAGGTTTTAGTTCACCTAACATAGAGCTATGGCGATACCAGATATCACGGATGTGTAATAACCAGTTATTGATCAGGCCTAATTCGGTGTTATCCACCGCGGCTTCAATACCACCACATCCGTAGTGACCACAGATAATAATGTGTTCGACTTGCAGAACATCAACCGCATACTGAATAACGGATAAACAGTTTAAGTCCGTATGGATAACTAAGTTCGCCACATTACGGTGAACGAAGAGATCCCCAGGGGCTGCGTTGATCAGTTTTTCGGCAGGCACTCGACTGTCTGAACAGCCTATCCATAAAAATCTAGGTCTTTGAGCTTTTGATAATTCTTTAAAGAATTCAGGATCTTTTTCTTTTACAGAGGCTGACCATGCTTCGTTATTAGCAAACAGCTCTTCAATTTTTCTCATCATGACTTATAGCCTAGTTGTTTGTAGCTTAATTGTGTGACTTTGCGATAAAATCTTATACAGTATTTATTGATTAAATAATAATTAGTTATACTAATTTCATATCTATGATGAACCACTCATTTATACATGACAACCCTCAATTAGGGGGATGCTGAATAATACCTTGTTAAATTATTATCACTTTTCTGCATAACATCCGACAAGAAAAAGTGGCATCATTGTTCTATATTGCCTCCAAACAGCCCCAAGAATAAAGGTATTTTTAATATATGACTTACGCACTCGAACTATCGCAGCTGACGAAAACCTATGCAGGTGGTGTGAAAGCGTTGCGTGGAATTGATTTACGCGTGGAAGATGGTGATTTCTATGCCTTGCTTGGACCTAATGGTGCAGGAAAATCGACAACGATAGGGATTATTAGCTCATTGGTGAATAAAACCAGTGGTTCAGTCAGCGTGTTTGGCTATGACCTAGATAAGCAAGTTGTTCAAGCTAAACAGCAGCTTGGCTTAGTTCCCCAAGAATTTAATTTTAACCCATTTGAAACGGTATTGCAGATAGTCTTAAACCAAGCTGGCTATTATGGCGTTCCTCGCAATTTAGCGAACCAACGTGCTGAGCAATATCTTACTCAGCTGGATTTGTGGGAGAAGCGCAATGAGCGTGCGCGTAATTTATCTGGCGGGATGAAACGCCGCCTGATGATTGCTCGTGCTTTAATGCATCAGCCAAAATTACTCATTCTCGATGAGCCAACCGCCGGTGTTGATATTGAACTGCGTCGTTCTATGTGGACGTTTTTGAAAAAATTGAATGCACAAGGCACCACCATTATTTTGACGACCCACTATTTGGAAGAAGCGGAAATGCTGTGCCGTAATATCGGGATTATTCAGCATGGTGAGCTGGTGGAAAATACCAGTATGAAGCAGCTTTTAAGCCAATTAGAGTCAGAAACATTTATTTTTGACTTAATGCCGAAAAGCCCGCTTCCCGATTTGGTCGGTTATGAGTCTCGCTTGGTGGATACCTCAACCCTTGAAGTCGATGTGAAGCGAGAGCAAGGGCTCAATGGGGTATTCAGTCAATTAAGTGACCAAGGAATTCAAATTTTGAGTATGCGTAATAAGGCGAACCGTCTAGAAGAGCTATTTGTTAGCTTAGTGAAAAAAGATAATCAAGTCTCTCAGAAGGAGAGTGTGTAATGTTCACTCTGTATTGGGTTGCCTTAAAAACTATCTGGATTAAAGAAGTGACTCGTTTTGGTCGTATCTGGGTACAAACTTTGTTGCCTCCAGTGATCACGATGTCGCTCTATTTTGTCATTTTCGGGAACTTAATTGGGTCTCGAATCGGTGACATGGGTGGTGTGGATTATATGCAGTTTATCGTCCCCGGTCTTATCATGATGGCGGTAATCACTAACTCATATTCAAACGTCTGTTCATCGTTTTTTGGTTCTAAATTCCAGAAAAATATTGAAGAGTTATTAGTGGCACCAGTTCCAACTCATGTGATTATCGCAGGTTTTGTGGGCGGTGGTGTTGCACGCGGAATTCTAGTTGGCTTCTTAGTCACCATTGTTTCGCTATTCTTCATCCCGTTGCAAGTTCATTCATGGTCAATGGTTGTGGTGACATTATTGCTAACTGCGATAGTGTTTTCTCTGGCGGGGCTTTTGAATGCGATTTTTGCCAAAACCTTTGATGATATCAGCATTGTTCCAACGTTCGTTTTAACCCCGTTGACGTATCTGGGTGGGGTATTCTATTCCTTATCGTTATTGCCACCATTCTGGCAGGCAGTGTCCAAGCTGAACCCGATTGTGTATATGATCAGCGGCTTTAGATATGGCTTTTTAGGCATTGCCGATGTGTCTATTGTCGTTACCTTAAGCGTATTAATGGTATTTTTAATTATTTTCTATGCACTGACATGGTATTTAATTGAGCAAGGAAGAGGCTTAAGAAGCTAATTTAGCGGAAGAGCAGAATTAAGAAAGGAAGTAAAACGGTGATGAGAATGAAAAATGCCCCTCTAGGGGGCATTTTTTGATATTAAGCGACTTGAACCGGCACTGCTTTGGCAATACGGCTCATGGTGTTATTCGCGTCAAAGTAAGCGACTTTAGGTTGATGCTGGCGGGCTTCTTCGTCAGGCAGCATGCCATAAGTGCAGATAATCAATTTATCACCAACAGCCGCACGGCGAGCCGCTGCACCATTAACGGAGATAATTTTAGAACCGCGTTCTCCTGCAATTGCATAAGTCGAGAAACGTTCGCCATTGTCCACATTATAAATATCGATCGCTTCATACTCTAAGATACCAACCGCATCTAAAAAATCCTGATCGATAGCGCAAGAGCCTTCGTAATGTAGATCTGCTTGGGTAACGGTGGCACGATGGAGCTTACCTAGTAGCATTTTTCTTTGCATTTCTTCTTCCTCATTCAAGCCA
>NZ_JAMPNS010000022.1:0-74198 GCF_028479465.1 Providencia sp. PROV208
AGAAAAATCTGGCAACCCTTTTTTTGATGTTTTTTTTTCGTTCGCTCAGCTTTTCAACGAATTTGGCTTAAATAGCCAGTTTTTTCAGCGATTTGAAGCCTTCAGCCTCTAAAACAGGGCGTAATTCTTGTAAACTCTCATTCATTAATAAGCAATAAGCAAAGTCTTCTTCATTTGAATCTGTTACTTCAGCCTGATTATTGATGAGCCAAACGGTTCTTCTGGCAATTGCGGCGCCAGAATCAATAAATCGAGTACCGTTAGGAAGCACTTTTTCGAGTTCTTCTACTATAAGAGGAAAATGGGTGCAACCTAGGATCACGGTATCAGGTGCTTCTTTCATTTTTAGCCATGGTTTGACTGCTTGAGCGATCTCATCGAGCGGTAAGCATTCGCCATGTAATTTTCTTTCTGCTAACTGTACTAGTTCCGCTGAACCTAAAGAAATCACTTTGCAGTCTGTCGCAAAACGCTCAATAAGCTCTTTAGTGTATTCTCGATTCACCGTGCCTTTCGTAGCAAGTAAGCCCACTACCCCATTACGCGTCAGCTTCGTCGCCGGCTTAATAGCAGGAACGACACCCACAATAGGAAAAGTAAAATGAGCTCGTAAGTTGGGTAAGCTCACCGTACTTGCTGTATTGCAGGCAATAACGGCTATGGTGAGTGGGTGTTTTTTTGCGATGGCATTAACGATTTGGTACACCCTATCAATAATAAACTCTTCACTTTTTTCACCATAAGGGAAGGCTTCATTATCAAATGCATATATATAGTGTGCATTTGGGATCAGTTTTTTGACTTCACGATAGACAGATAACCCGCCCACTCCAGAGTCAAACACCAAAATGGTCGGGCGAACAGATAGGTTGTTATCAGAAGTTGTAGCTTCCTGTGAGGAAATATTCTCTTCCAGCGGTGCGATAACCATACGCGGTCTCATAGTCTTTATCGAACATATTAGCTATTTTACCACGAATTGTGAGATGTGAAGTGATTGGATATGCAGCAGTGATATCCCAAAGGCTAACGCCCCCGAGTTTTAATCTTTTATAGTCACCAGTACTAGTATCATATTGACCGAAGTCTTTATCATATCTAGAGCCAATATATTGATAAGTTAGCCCCCAATCTACATTGGCAACATTCCAATCTAGTTGATATTTGATTTGTTGCTTAGCTCGACGAATTAAGACTTTATTCGTTTTATCGTCCCTAGGATCGGTATATTGATATGTAAGCTGATGGTGGAATATTCCGGTATCCATATCTCCGTTCCACTCGATACCTTTTATTGTCGCCTCACCAACATTTTGCCATCCCCAATTAGTTTCGGCTTTCGCATCAATAAGATTGGTAATTTCATTCTTATATGCAACTAATTGCCAATTTAAAGGACCTGTGAGCCCTTTCACCCCACCTTCCCATTGCTTGCTTTCTTCTGGCTTTAGGTCTGGATTGCCATATGGCGCTGAAGCATATAGTTGGCTAATGTTTGGTGCTTTATAAGCCGTAGCATAAGAGCCTATTAGCTGATACCCATCAATGAATTCCCATCCAGCGCCTGCTTGCCATGTTGTATGCCAGCCAAACTCTGAGTGTTTTTCAGACCTTACAGCTCCTTCAATAGTAAAAGCAGAGATTGCTTGCTGAGACGTTAAATAGATTCCGGTATTATTGATTGATTCATTGTTTGGTAATGAAGATGTTCCCGCTTCAATGGTTTGCTTTTGATAATCAACGCCAGCCGAAACTGTACCATTTTCAAATTGGTAATTATTTCCCCATTGAACGTTATACTGTTTCGAATCATCAGCACGAGAACCTTTACCGTATTTTCCATATCTTGGGTCATAGTTATAATCTTTAACGTGACTATAGCTGCCCATTAATGAAGTAGAGTATTTCTCCTGATGATATTTAACTCCAGTTTCATAGGTGCGGCTATATAGCTTACGGGTATCAGCCAAAATACCAGCAAATTCAGAGGCATCATAATTTGTTCGATTATCGTACCCATAAGCTCTAGCATAAGCTAAAACATCTGGGGTAAATTGATGTTCCACACCTAGCCATAATGTTTTATTAAGAAAACCATCTTTGTCTGGCTGGGGATGTCCTCCTGTATTTCCTCTTGCCTCCACATCAAACCCTTTTGTATAGGTATAAGCCGCTGCGCCCGTAACGGTTGTATTTTCACCAATTTTTTGCTGTGTTGAACCGTTATAGTTTTGATAGCCATAAGAACCAATGCCCGCATTTAATGTGGTTCCATCATTATCGCGACGCGTAATGATATTGATAACACCACCTACCGCATCAGAGCCATAAACTGCTGAACGGGCGCCACGAATATATTCAATACGCTGAATTAATGAGATTGGAATTTGGCTCATATCCGAAGAACCAGAAATTCCCGCTTGATTAAGACGAACACCATCAATTAAAACCAAAACATGGCGTGATTCTGTTCCTCTAATAAAGAGGGAACTTTGTTGCCCCATTCCCCCATTCTGAGCAACATCCACACCCGGCAAACGCCTTAATACATCAATCACGGTATTTGACTGCCAATGATCAATATCTTCACGGGTCACAACAGTGACTGGCGCTAATATAGAAGAGATGGGTTGTTCGAAACGGTTAGCCGACACCACCATTGCATCAGCCGAGCTTGGATTCGCACTTGCCAACGAGGAAATGCCACACAACACTGCCAGAGCTGCCACCGATAGTGGTAGCGACTTGTTATTATTCATTATATTTACACTCGGAAAATCAATAGAATTAACATTCCGCGACGCCGAAAATCAGATCCGCGCTGAAATTCAACAAAGCGATAAGAAGTGTGGTAGGTATCGGACTTATAAAGTGACAAGTTGGGTTTCTATATATGAAATATGAAGCGATATATAAAATGAAAATTCGACCTGTTATATCCCCTAAATAATTCAAGCTGCATGTAGGCGGCAAGCGAAGATATTCCTAGGAGCATACTGAAGTATGTGACTAGGATAGCCGAGCGATGCCAACACCCATGTAGCTTGAAGAATGACGGGGATACCTTAATTACCGTTGCGCGTCAGTTCTGGACTCTCACCAAATTCCCTCAACCACAGCACATAATCCTAAATTGAATAGTTATCAGTGTCCATGAATCGATAATGAAAACTGGACATCTTCGCAGCTTGCCCTACAATTTCGCCCCTGACGTGAATTTTGACTGTTTTATGGGGCCATATGATGCAAAACACCTTGCACACCGAAGATTACCAACTGCAACTTGCAGAGAAAGTTGACCGCCTGAAGAGCTTAATGGCCCCTTATGCTGCGCCTGAACCTGAAATTTTTTCATCACCAACATCCCATTATCGGATGCGTGCAGAATTTAGAATTTGGCACGAAGGCGATGACCTATTTCATATTATGTTTGATAAAGAGACTAAAGAACGTATCCGAATGACGTCATTTCCAGTCGCTAGCCAGCTAATCAATGACATGATGGCTGAACTGCATCCTTTATTAAAACGCACTGAACTACTACGCCATAAATTATTTCAGATAGATTACTTATCTACGCTAAGCAATAAGCTAATCGTTTCTCTGCTCTACCATAAAAAACTCGGGGATGAGTGGACTGAACAAGCGAAACAATTAAAAGAAGATCTCGTTGCGAAAGGTTTCGACGTTCAAATTATTGGTCGTGCCTCCAAAACAAAAATTATGCTCGACCACGATTATGTTGATGAAATCTTACCTGTAAAAGGTAAAGACATGGTTTATCGTCAAGTTGAAAATAGTTTCACTCAGCCTAACGCGCAGGTAAATATTAAAATGTTAGAGTGGGCAATTGATGCAACTCAACATTCAACAGGCGATTTATTAGAGCTTTACTGTGGGAATGGTAATTTTTCATTAGCGCTAGCTCAAAATTTTAATAAGGTTTTAGCCACTGAAATTGCCAAGCCTTCCGTGCATGCGGCTCAATACAATATTGAAGCTAACAAAATAGATAATGTGCAGATTATCCGAATGTCGGCGGAAGATTTTACCCAAGCCATGAATGGTGTACGTGAATTTAACCGTTTAGAAGGCATTAATTTAGCGGATTATCAGTGCAATACTATCTTTGTTGACCCTCCGCGTAGTGGCTTAGATGACAAAACGGTTCAGTTAGTACAAGAATATGATCATATTCTGTATATTTCCTGTAATCCTGAAACACTGTGCGATAATTTAGCTGAGCTCACCAAAACCCATAGAATAGAAAAGCTCGCGTTGTTTGATCAATTCCCATACACCCATCATATGGAAAGTGGTGTGCTACTAACTCGACGCTAATTCTTCACTATAAACATCCCATAAAAAACGCCGCACTATAATGTCGCGGCGTTTCTTTTATAGCTTATTAATATTCGGGAAAATATTAATGCTCAGTTTCGCTTTCTAGTGCTTGTTCTTGCAGATCTTTTTTACGCGCTTTCCAGCTGGTATACATCCACAATGCAATAATGACAATTACGGTTGCAGGGATAAAATTAGAACCAACATCAGGATGTTGGACGCGTAAAATTGCAGCATAGCCGAACATACCTAAGAAAAAACTACCTGCGACAAATTTTGGTAATCCCATTGGCATGGCTTGGTGTAAATAACGCTGGTGTAAACAGTAAACAGCCAAAATTAACGTAACGATGGGGAAAATAGAAAATTCCACAAGGGAATTAAACAGGGTAGAGAACGTTCCATGAGTCGATAAGCCAATTACTAAAGACAGCAGTAATGTGCTTCTCTCATAATTTTTGTGTTCCGTCATTGTCTCTCCTTTAACTATTCGGTTAAGTCAGGGTCTGTATCATTTTGTTTTTCTTGCTCGCGGCGGTACCAGTAATAAGCACCTTTAGCTATCATACGTAGCTGTAATACTAACCGCTCTTCGAGGCGACGACGTTTTTCTTCATCAATATCAAGCGCTTCGGCACCCGCACTAAACACTATGGTGACCATCGCTTCAGCTTGCATTTCAGTGAAATAACGAGGCATACGGTTTTCTAATTCAAGATAATCCGCTAATTCCGCAATAAAATGTTGGATTTCTCGTGCGACTGCGGCACGAAATTCAGCAGAAGTTCCTGAACGCTCACGCAATAATAACCTAAACGCATTCGGGTTATTACCTATAAACTCCATAAAAGTGGAGACTGATGTACGGATCACACTCCCGCCTTTTGCGATACGTTGACGTGCTTGTCTCATCAGCTGACGTAACATCAATCCGCTTTCATCAACCATGGTGAGTCCAAGTTCATCAACATCTTTGAAGTGACGGTAAAACGAAGTTGGTGCAATACCCGCTTCACGGGCGACTTCCCGTAAGCTGAGGCTAGTAAAACTGCGTTCTGCACTTAATTGGCTAAATGCCGCTTCCACAAGCGAACGACGAGTTTTTTCTTTTTGTTTTGCTCTAACGCCAATAGTATTGCTCACGATTTTCCTAGTTTTCTACAATTAAAACGTCGCGAATAGATCAAAATATCACTTTTGAATGCGCCCATTCCCTAAGCATACCTGAAAATCATTAATCTAGTTTAGTGAAAAGATGACTCTCCCATCAATTTTCCCATTTTCAGAATTTCACCCAACTTCGTTTTTTCTACGCTGTGTCTTTTATCGACTTTTTTTTCATAAATTTTTTATATACTTAGCGCTTCTTTATTTTTATCTACTTTCTATACTTATTTGTCTTTAGGATTTCGAATTGAGACAAGATGGCAAACGAATGTTACTATCACAACGTCCCTAGAATTAAAACAGGCTTACCTCATGCAACAACATACCCATTTTGATGCAATTGTCATTGGTTCAGGTCCTGGTGGTGAAGGTGCCGCTATGGGGCTGGTCAAACAAGGAAAAAACGTTGCTGTTATAGAACGTTATAACAGTGTCGGCGGCGGCTGTACCCACTGGGGTACTATCCCTTCTAAAGCGCTCCGTCATGCTGTCAGTAGAATTATCGAATTTAATCAAAACCCGCTATACAGTGATAATTCCCGCAATTTACGCTCCTCTTTTTCTGAAATTCTTACCCATGCCGAAACGGTGATTAGTCAGCAAACTCGCATGCGTGAAGGGTTTTATGAACGCAATGGTTGCCAAATGTTCTCTGGTGAAGCAACTTTTGTTGATGATCAGCATGTTAGTGTGCGCTATGCAGATGGTAGTTGCGATGTCCTTAGCGCGGATAAAATTATCATTGCGACTGGTTCACGCCCTTATTGTCCTCCTGATGTCGATTTTACTCATTCCCGAATTTACAACAGCGATACTATCCTCAACCTCTCTCATGAACCTCGCCATGTCATTATTTATGGTGCGGGTGTGATTGGTTGTGAGTACGCATCAATATTTCGTGGATTAGGGGTCAAAGTCGATTTGATCAATACCCGTGATCACTTACTCGCATTCCTTGATCAAGAAATGTCTGACGCACTGTCTTATCACTTTTGGAATAGTGGCGTTGTTATCCGTCACAACGAAGAATATGAAAAGATTGAAGGTTTAGATGACGGCGTTATCGTTCACCTAAAATCGGGCAAGAAAGTGAAAGCTGACTGTTTACTTTTCGCGAATGGACGTACGGGTAATACCGATAATATCGGTCTAGCGAATGTTGGTATTGAAGCCGATGGACGTGGATTAGTCAAAGTTGATCATGCTTATCGTACCAGCAACGAGCATATCTATGCTGTTGGTGATGTCATTGGCTATCCAAGTTTAGCATCCGCCGCGTATGATCAAGGTCGGATTGCAGCTCGTGCAATCACATCAGGCTTAGGCAATGCTCATTTAGTTGAAAATATTCCAACGGGAATTTATACCATTCCAGAAATCAGTTCTGTGGGTAAAACAGAACAAGAATTGACGGCAATGAAAGTTCCTTATGAGGTGGGTCGTGCTCAATTTAAACATTTAGCGCGAGCTCAAATTGCAGGAATGAATGTAGGTAGTTTGAAAATTCTCTTCCACAGAGAAACGCTTCAAATTTTAGGTATTCACTGTTTCGGTGAGCGGGCGGCAGAGATTATTCATATCGGTCAAGCCATTATGGAACAAAAAGGTGAAGGAAATACCATCGAATACTTTATTAATACTACGTTTAACTACCCTACCATGGCAGAAGCGTTCCGTGTTGCGGCGCTGAATGGTCTAAATCGACTATTTTAACCGATAATAACGCTTTCCATGTAAGTGATTGCAGGGTTGACTCCCGCAATCACTTTTTTTGTTTCAACGCTTTTTGCTGCATTTAATCTGAGTTCTTACTTTTTATTTCTATAATACTTATCCATTGAGCTATAGATGGTCTCAGCTAGCTGCTCATAACGACCACGTAATGGAGAACCCGGACGGTAGACCAGAACAATTCGGCGTTTAGGTTCAGGCTCAATACAATTCAAATAACAAACCCCATCACGGCAAGCTTCATGTGGTACCGCCAAATCAGGTAGTAATGTAATACCACTACCCGCCGCTACCATGTTGCGCAGTGTTTCTAAGCTGGTTGCACGAAAATGTGTATCTTCTTTTGCGCCTGCTTGGAAGCAGAATCCCATCGCTTGATCACGCAAACAGTGACCATCTTCTAGCATTAATAATTTCTCGCCCGCTAATTCACCCATTTCAACCGTGTCGCGGTCATGCCATGGGTGGCTTTCATAAATGGCGAGTTTCATCGGCTCTTCAAATAATGGAACCACGATAAATGGTTCTGTTTCTTTGACTTCTGCCAGAATAGCGCAATCCAATTTACCACTGTCTAACTGTGCCAATAATTGCTGGGTTTGTGCTTCGTGTAAGTAAATTTCCAGCTTCGGGTGCACTCGATGTAATTCGGGGATAATGTGTGGGAGCAGATAGGGAGCGACTGTTGGGATCAGTCCTATATGTAACGGTCCCGACATGCTTTCGCCTTGTAACGCTGCCATTTCTTGTAAAACTTTAATTTCTCTTAAAATCGTTCTTGCTTGCTCAACGAGCAGTAAACCTTGTTGAGTAAAAAGTACTTTTCGGCTGGTTCTTTCTAATAACATCACGCCAAGCTCTTCTTCAAGCTTACGGATTTGACCGCTCAGTGTAGGCTGACTTACATGGCAAGAATCCGCAGCACGTCTAAAATGTTTGTGCTCAGCAAGTGCAACTAGGTACTCCAGATCACGAATATTCATCCGCCTTTTTCCTCTCGTTATGCCTATCTATATAGATAATACCAATCATTATAGAGAATACATAATGTTTCATCTATCAATAAAATTAAAAAATGCTAGATAAGCTTTTAGGGTTTCTCTCATTTGAGATTAAAACAAAATGCTCCTCTAAGAAAGTAAATGTATTTTCGCTATTTCCTTGGAAAAACAATACCAAACAAAATCACAAACCCAAATTACCTTTATTTCAGGTAACAAAATTTATATCAAATTAACATATCCAATATATTTAGAATTAATATTCACCAACCTCAAGTTGAACAAAAATTTAGATATTTTAATTAAGAGGCAAAAAAATGTGAGAGACACTGTCAACCTTAAATGACGCAGCAAAAAACAGTCAGCTACGTTAAAACTAAGACCTGTTCAATACCGATAATATCAAATGTAAACCATACCTTGCTTGTCATATCAGTACGGAGTATTGGCTCTAAGCCATCTAGATAATGATGCTTATATTTTTATACCATATGATTATTAAAAGCTTTTCAAAACTGATAATGAAAAACAAATCAGAGGCACATTAATAAGATTTAATACCTGAAAATTAGGTAATAACAAGAATAAGAGTGAAATTGTGTAAGTACTATTCCATAGCAATGAAACATTTTGTTATATTCTCTTTCATATTTAATTAAAGTTTGTAAATACATATAAAAGAATATATTAAATTAATCGACATTAAATCAAACACACATTTACACTCACCTAATGAGGCGGATGGCACCAAAACGAATAAACCGGAGTTATTATCTAAAAACAAATGATAAATTGAATTTTTGCACCGAAAATATCTCAAAATCAGTTTGAATATGGTTTTTTATTGGTAAGTGTTTACGCTTATACTATATTTTAATTATCCCATATTGTTTAATTTAATTTTAAAATTCCCATACATTTCATTTTCAATATTTACACCTTAATCGAGTTTTTTGTTTTATTATATCCTCCGTCGAATAAAACGAGGTAATTGAAAAAAGAAAAGTAGCCAATATATATATTACGTCACAATAAAATTACTAATTAATACAATTAAATAAATTGATTAAACACAAATCAGTTAGGGGATACTATTATGAAAAATTTAACTTCTATTACTAAAAAAATCTTCTCTCGCGCTGTCATGGCGTTATTATTAGTCCCAACGTTAAGTGCTATCAATGCCTATGCAGACAACAATGGGCACAGTGGCACAATCCAATTTACTGGCGCGATTGTCTATGGAGCATGCTTAAATGAAGTCGGTAATAATAACGTCACTTTAAATTGCCTAGATGACAATGACGATATGGTTGCTAATAATATTGACCTCAAAAAATTAGTGAAAACTCAAGGTTGGACAGTCCTGAATGGTGGTCGAAGTTCCTATTCTTATAATTGGGTGAATAAAGATAAAAAAATCGGAATGTTAACAATTAAATATAGCTAAGCGTCAATGTTATGGAAATTGGGGTAGTCATGCTACCCCCCATTTTTTATTGCATCTTCAAACGAGCTTTCGCATCCCCAATGGCTTTCGCCACCTGCATTTGAGATACCCCACCTTTTGCTAACCGCTTATCTAGGCAAGATTGTAGAGACAGAATCTCATACACATCTAATTGAATTGCAGCACTAAATTTTTGTAAATCACTTAACGCCATCTCTTCTAATGCCTTACCTTGGGCGATTGCAGCCACTACCGCTTCACCGACAATATGGTGCGCCTCACGGAATGGAACGCCTTTTGCGACTAAGTAGTCCGCCAGCTCAGTTGCATTCGCATAGCCTTGCTTAGCGGCATCTTCACAACGAGCACGGCGAATTTGAATGCCATCTAATACTAATACCGCCATATGCATGCAGTCTAACCAAGTATCCAATGCATCAAATAGCCCTTCTTTGTCTTCTTGCATATCCTTATTGTAAGCAAGAGGTAGCCCTTTTAAGGTCATCATCATCCCAGTTAATGCCCCTTGAACACGACCACATTTACCACGAATAAGCTCCAGTGCATCCGGATTTTTCTTTTGTGGCATGAGGGATGAACCCGATGTGACTTTATCTGAAAGCTCAACAAATCCAGCTTCGCCACTATTAAAGAAAATTAAATCTTCAGCGAAACGTGATAAGTGAACCATACCGATACTCGCATCCGATAATAGCTCTAATACATGGTCTCTATCAGAAACAGTATCTAAGCTGTTACGTGTCGCAGAGGAAAACCCTAACCATGATGCTAATTGCTCACGGTCAATATCATAGGCCGTACCCGCCAACGCCCCACAACCTAATGGGCTGACATCTAAACGCTTTAAAGTATCTTGCAAACGGCTTTCATCACGAGACAACATTTCGCTATACGCTAAACACCAATGGGCGAATGTCACTGGCTGAGCACGTTGTAAGTGGGTATAGCCTGGCATCACTGCATCTTGGTTATTTTCAGCGGTGATGACCAACGCTTTTTGTAACTCATTCACAGCTTCTAATAACAGCGCCACTTGGTCTTTACACCACAGTTTTAAATCTGTCGCGACTTGGTCATTACGGCTACGACCTGTGTGCAATTTTTTTCCTAAATCACCGACTTTATCAATCAGTTTACCTTCAACCCAGCTATGAATATCTTCGGCGTCGCTTTGCAAGATAATTTCAGGATCGGCTTGCACTTCCGCCAATAGCACATTGAGTGCTTGCTCGAGAGATTTTTGCTCGCTATCAGATAACACACCAACCGTCACCAATGCTTTTGACCATGCGACTGAGCCAATAATATCTTGCTCCGCTAAGCGATAGTCAAAACGCAGTGAGTCATTAAACTGTTTAAACCGTTGATCTGCCTGCTGACTAAAACGTCCACCCCAAAGTGCCATAACGAGTCCCTACCTGATTGATAAAATAAGTGTCTGCCCGACAGCCTTATTTGGCTATCGGGGTCATACTAATAAAACTATTTTGCTTTGTTCTGCTCTTTCAGCGCACGAATACGTGAAGAGAGTGAGTAGAGGCGGATAAATCCACCAGCATGGCTGTGATCGTAAACTTCATCTTCACCAAATGTTGCAAACTCTTCAGAGTACAGGCTCTTATCTGCTTTCTTCTGGATAGCCGTCACTTGCCCTTTATACAGTTTTAGCACCACTTCACCCGTCACATCCTGAGCTAATGACTCTGCGGCGGCTTGTAAAGAATGGCGTAATGGCGCAAACCAACGACCGTCATACACGACATAAGACATTTCCAGACCTAACTGCTCACGCCATTTGTAACTATCGCGGTCCAATACCAGCTGCTCAACACCACGTAGTGCAGCCATCATGATGGTGCCCCCTGGGGTTTCATAGCAACCACGGGATTTCATACCCACTAAACGGTTTTCCACAATATCGATACGACCCACACCGTGTTTTGCGCCCAGCGTATTGAGTGTTTCTAAACAACCCAATGGAGACAATGTATTGCCATTCACCGAAACCACTTCGCCGTGTTTCACGCCAACAGTCACCAGCTCAGCTTCATCTGGTGCGTCTTTCGGATCAACTGTCCATACCCAGCAATCTTGGTTAGCCGCATTCCATGTGCTTTCCAATACGCCACCTTCAGTAGAGATATGCCATGCGTTTTCATCACGGCTGTAGATTTTTTCTAAGCTTGCAGTCGTTGGAATATTACGTTCTTTCAGGTAATCCAATAACGCTTCACGAGAACGCAGATCCCATTCACGCCAAGGTGCAATAACTTTCAGTTGTGGTGCTAATGCTGTATAGGTACTTTCGAAACGAACTTGGTCGTTACCTTTACCTGTTGCGCCATGGGCAACTGCATCCGCACCCACTTTTAGCGCAATTTCAACTTGAGCTTTGGCGATAATCGGACGTGCCATTGATGTCCCCAGCAAATAGCTACCTTCATACAGTGCACCGGTTTTCAATACTGGGTAGATATACTCTTTGATGAATTCTTCACGCAGGTCAACCACGTAGCATTCAGAAGCGCCGGATTGCAGTGCTTTTTTCTCAACGCCCACTAAATCTTCTCTGTCTTGACCCACATCGGCGACGAATGCCACGACTTCACAGTCATCGTAATTCTCTTTTAACCACGGAATGATCGCCGATGTATCTAGTCCACCAGAGTACGCTAATACAATTTTCTTAATGCCCTTTTTCATAACTTACCTATCCCATTAAATGCGTTATTTGTCTGTTTGCTTATTCAGTCCATGACTCAAGAAGCGAGAATTCGTGTACCGATTGCGGTGCCATTAAATAACGATGGCAATTGTTCTGCATGGCGCCAGCTAGCAATATCGACAGGGCGCTGTAAGGTAGAAGCCGCTTCCAGTGCCGCATTCACTTTGACAATCATGCCATCTGTAATAATGCCTTGTTCAATCAGCTTCTGTGCTTTGGTGGTGGTCATTTCATCAATTTTTTGACCTTTACCATCCAAAATGCCACTGACATCAGAAAGCAGTACCAGATCCGCATTCAATGCCTGAGCAATCGCTGTTGCGGCTTGGTCAGCGTTAACATTCATTAATTGCCCATCATTCGTGATCCCGATAGAGCTAATAATTGGCAAGTAACCCGAAGACAGTAAAAGCTTCAGTAATTTCGCATCACCCGCTTTTGCACTACCAACATGACCCAGTTCATCATTAATTTGCGTTACCACTGCGCTGTGACCATCCCCAAGAGACAATCCTACCGCTTGTAGTTGATGTTTAATCGCCCACGCTAATAATGTTTTATTCGCCGTACCGGCTAAAGCACCTACAATAATGTCAATTTGATCAGCTGGAGTCACACGCAGCCCTTGTTTCTTCACGACAGGTAATTGCAGCTTTTGCATCAATTCATCCACTAAACAACCACCACCGTGCACAATGACCAACTCACGTTGATGAGCCTGACGATAGGTTTGGATTGCCGTAAATAATCTTTCTAGCGCTTCTTCGCTATCGAGTAACACACCGCCCAGTTTAATGACTAAAGGTTGCATGGAGATTTATCCTTAATAAATTGCCATAAGAGCATTAAAGTAATGATTGCGTTTCGTTGAAACCAAACCGAATATTCATGCATTGAACCGCTTGTGCGGCGGCACCTTTTAATAGGTTATCTTCTGTCCCGACTAAAATCAGGTGTTCACCTTTCAATACAAATCCGATATCACAAAATGGCGTGCCAACAACCGATTTCAGTGCAGGTACACCTTTGTCATATAAACGAACTAACGGTTTATCGTGATACGCGCCTTTAAATGTTTGGCTAATTTGCTCCGTTGTTACGCCGGCTTTCACTTTACAAGTGATGGTCGCCAGTATACCCCGTGCAAAGTTGCCTAAATGTGGCGTGAAGATGACCTCTCTACCTAGATGTGTGGCTATTTCAGGTTGATGACGGTGGGTAAAAATACCGTATGGCTGCAAGCTCACTTCGCAGAAGCTATTGGTCATTGATGCTTTACGCCCTGCCCCTGAAACACCGCTAGTCGCATTGATCACTGGCCACATGTTTTCATCGAGTAAATCCGCTTCAATCAACGGCTTTAATGAAAGCTGAGAAACAGTTGGGTAACACCCCGGTACAGCAATCAGCTGAGCTTGGCGGATTTTATCTGCCTGCCATTCCGCTAAACCGTAAACTGCTTGCATTAACCACTCGGTGTTTGTATGTTCGAAACCGTAGTATTGCGGATAAAACGCCGCATCTTGAACACGATAAGCACCAGAAAGGTCAAAGACCACACAACCCGCTTCAAGAAACTGAGGCGCGATGTCATGACTCACTTCATGGGCGGTTGCGAGGAAAACAACATCGATACCTTTTGCCGCCTCAGCCACATCTGTGAGGGGTTGGACCGGAAGATCAATGATGCCTTTATACTGGGGATGTAAATCAGAAAAGCATTTACCCGCATCTGCACTTTGTGCAGAAACCATCAATCCAGAAAGATGAATTTCAGGATGACGTTGTAAGTAAGCGGCTAATTCTGCTCCAGTATAACCACTGGCCCCGACAATGAGTGTGTTCAACATGTGTTTTCTACCTTGTACTCGTGACCCAAACAGTTTAATGTGTATTTTTATTCAAATAAAGTGCATGAATATTGATACTATTATGGATAAAGGCTGTCAACAGTGAATATTAAATTACCTGCATTTATTGAGATTTATCGTCAATTAATCGCCACTCCGTCGATCAGTGCGACCGATTCGCAACTCGATCAGAGTAACCGAGCACTCGTGGAGCTCTTAGGTGGATGGTTAGAAACCTTAGGCTTTACGGTGAATATTCAACCGGTCCCTGATACACGAGATAAATATAACCTGTTAGCGTCGATTGGTGAGGGCAATGGCGGATTGATGCTCTGTGGTCATACGGATACTGTCCCATTTGATGACGGACGCTGGAGTAAAGATCCTTTCAAGCTCACAGAGCATGACGGCAAGCTATACGGGCTTGGTACCGCCGATATGAAAGGTTTTTTTGCTTTCATTATTGATGCGCTGCGCGATGTTGACCTCAGCACCTTAAAACGCCCATTACATATTCTCGCGACCGCCGATGAAGAAACCTCCATGGCAGGAGCGCGCTTTTTTGCTGCTAGCACGGAATTACGCCCTGATTTCGCCATTATCGGCGAACCAACATCCTTGCAGCCTATCCGAGCACATAAAGGTCACCTTTCTAATGCTATCCGCATTACGGGCCAATCAGGGCACTCCAGTGATCCCGATAGAGGCGTGAATGCGATTGAATTAATGCATGAATCCATCTCTCACCTGATGACCCTAAGAAATACATTGAAAGAACGCTATAACAACCCCGCGTTTGTTATTCCTTATCCAACAATGAACTTTGGTCATATCCATGGTGGTGATGCGGCAAACCGAATTTGTGGATGCTGTGAATTGCATATGGATATTCGCCCACTACCGGGTTTAACCTTGCAAGATCTCGACGAACTTCTCAATGAAACCCTTGAGCCAGTTCGTGCAAAATGGCCGGGTCGTTTAGCGATTGAAGAGATGCATCCCCCAATCCCTGGCTATGAGTGTCCAACGGACCATAAAATGGTCGCTGTGATTGAGCAGCTATTAAATAAAAAAGCAGAGACCGTTAACTACTGTACAGAAGCACCGTTTATCCAAGAACTTTGCCCAACGCTGGTACTCGGTCCTGGCTCTATTGAACAAGCCCACCAGCCTGATGAGTTCATCGATATGAGCTTTATTGAACCAACCCGCCAACTCATCAGCCAAATGGTCGAGCACTTCTGTTTTACTGAATAGTGTTTTACTGAATAATTTTGCACTTTATGCGGAGCCGACCAAGCTCCGCATTTTCTTCATCATGAATTTTTCTCTTGTTGTGCCTGAAAAAACATCAATTCTAGATTTGATTTAAGGGTTGACTCTCGCTCAATATCAAGTAATCTCTATCTAGACGTCTAAACGTATAGAGGTTTACATGGATGTATATAATCGGATAGTGAAACTAATAATTAAATAATAAGTCTGTTAAGGCGAGGTCACGGGTATGAGTTTCTTTCACGCAAATCAGCGCGAGGCGTTGAACCAAAATTTAGCTGAATTAGATGGGCAGATTAATGTCTCATTTGAATTTTTCCCACCTCGCTCAACAGAAATGGAACAAACTCTGTGGAAATCCATCGATAGGCTCAAAGTCTTAAAGCCGAATTTTGTCTCTGTCACCTACGGAGCCAATTCCGGTGAGCGAGACAGAACCCATAGCATCATTAAAGACATTAAAGATAAAACTGGGCTGGTGGCAGCACCTCACTTAACCTGCATTGATGCCAGTCGTGATGAGTTAAGAGCTATCGCACGGGATTATTGGGATAACGGTATTCGCCATATTGTTGCGTTACGCGGCGATCTCCCCGATAACAGCCAAAAGCCTGAGCTGTATGCTGAGCATCTAGTCGAGTTACTGAAAACAGAAGCTGACTTTGATATTTCAGTGGCAGCTTACCCAGAGGTACACCCAGAAGCTAAAAGCGCCCAAGCAGATTTAATTAATTTAAAGAAAAAAATTGAGGCTGGTGCCAACCGCGCAATTACTCAGTTTTTCTTCGATGTGGAAAGCTATCTACGCTTTCGTGATCGCTGCGTTGCAACCGGCATTGATGTGGAAATTGTTCCAGGAATTTTGCCTGTCTCTAACTTCCGCCAGCTCGAACGTTTTGCCAAGCTCACCAACGTGCGTATTCCAAGTTGGATGAACAGAATGTATGAAGGGTTAGATGATGACCCTGAAAGCCGTAATCTTGTTGGTGCATCGATTGCGATGGATATGGTGAAAATTTTAAGTCGTGAAGGGGTAAAGGATTTCCATTTTTATACCTTAAACCGCTCTGAGTTAACGTATGCTATTTGCCATACCTTAGGTGTCAGACCGCAATAACGCTTCTATTCCATATAACTTATCGGGCTATTTCATCAGAAATGAATTAGCTCGATAATATTTCCTATTTATCACGTCACTTGTAAATTACACTCAAAATTAGAGTAAATATAACACATCATTATTAGACTGGTTTAGTAAGAATATTACAGAAATAATTTCAAAAACACGTCTAAATAGAATTAAATACAGTAAGCTTTTAATTTAAAATATGAAGATAGATCAATCCAAAACAAATAGTCTTTTAATGATGAATTATACAATGTCATTAAAACCCTAGAAAAACGCTACGTTATCTTTAATAATGACAGTACCTCACATCATAGAAATATTAATTTTCAATAACTTACCCCTCTCACCAAAAATCACATCCTATTGATACAGCTCACTTTTTTACATTAAATGACTTAGTGAAATTTCAAATTAACAGCGTTGTAAAATTGTTACTTTGGATTAACTTCAAATTTAAATTATATTTACTATGAAAACAAACCATCAAAATAACCACGATTAAAATAAGACTTTTCCTTAAATGACTTTATTCTAATTTATTTTTATGCTTATATGAAAATATAAGTTCACTGATCCTTCCTAGTAATACTGTCTCAATTATTGAGGAGATTCGTTGTATGAATAATAAATCAGTATCTTCAAAATATAGTGAATTAGATGATATCTATGCATCACTTGATTTATCCCAATCATTACCAAAATCGAAATTCCCAACCAAAGAAAGCGACCCACGAAATGTCTTTAGTGCGGTGCGTGATGAGTTAATGCTAGATGGTAATTCCCGACAAAACTTAGCGACATTTTGCCAAACATGGGTTGATGATGAAATTCGCAGTTTGATGGATCTCTCTATCGACAAAAACATGATTGATAAAGATGAATATCCACAAACTGCCGAAATTGAAAATCGTTGTGTGCATATGCTAGCCGATTTATGGCACTCCCCTGATGCACTCAATACATTAGGTTGTTCAACCATTGGTTCTTCTGAAGCGGCAATGTTGGGCGGTTTAGCGTTAAAATGGCAATGGCGTAAAAAACAAGCCGCCAAAGGAAAACCGACCGATAAACCCAATTTAATTTGTGGTCCAGTACAAATCTGCTGGCATAAATTTGCGCGTTATTTTGATGTCGAACTGCGTGAGATCCCACTGGAAGGCGACCGCCTGATTATGAGCCCTGAAGAGGTCATCAAACGTGTCGATGAAAACACTATCGGTGTTGTTCCAACATTAGGTGTGACCTTCACTTGCCAATATGAACCCGTAAAAGCCGTACATGATGCACTGGATAAACTGCAAAAAGAGACGGGCTTAGATATTCCTATTCACGTGGATGGTGCAAGTGGTGGTTTCCTCGCACCTTTCTGCGCGCCGACATTGGAATGGGATTTCCGTTTACCACGCGTCAAATCCATCAACGCCTCTGGGCACAAATTCGGTTTAGCGCCATTAGGTGCTGGATGGGTTGTTTGGCGTGAAGCGAAAGACCTTCCTGAAGAGCTTATTTTCAATGTGAACTACCTTGGCGGTAACATGCCAACTTTCGCCTTGAACTTCTCTCGTCCTGGTGGGCAAATTATTGCTCAATACTACAATTTCCTACGCCTTGGTCGCGAAGGCTACGCAAAAATTCATAATGCGTGTTATGCCACCGCCCAATATCTCGCCCGTGAAATTGAAAAACTGGGTCCATTTGAGATGATTTTTGATGGCGATAGTGCCAAAGGTATCCCTGCACTTGCATGGAAATTAAAAGATGGCGTAAAAAACAGTAACTACTCTTTATACGATATTGCTGACAAATTACGTAGTCGCGGTTGGCAAGTTCCTGCCTACTCAATGCCTGCAAACCGCGAAGATCTGGTTATCCAACGTATTCTCGTCCGTCATGGTGTTAGCCTAGACCTTGCCTCATTACTCATTGAAGACTTCAAGCGTACTCTCGAATATTTCGAGAAACACCCAGTCAGTACACCACTTTCTGAAGAAGAAAGCGGTGGATTCAATCACAGCTAATCCTTAGTCGTTTATCCAGTCGGCGTATCCATTCGTGCGCCGACTGATTTCAGAAACATATGACAGGAGAATGAGCATGGCGACGTCAACAGCAGCTCCGGCCGCAAAACAACTCACCTTGTTAGGTTTTTTTGCGATCACCGCTTCCATGGTGATGGCAGTCTATGAATATCCGACATTCGCCACATCGGGTTTCAGTTTAGTCTTCTTTTTACTCTTGGGGGGATTACTGTGGTTTATTCCTGTTGCCCTCTGCGCTGCCGAAATGGCAACTGTTGAAGGCTGGGAGGAAGGCGGTATTTTCGCGTGGGTATCCAACACATTGGGAGAACGTTGGGGATTTGCAGCTATTTCATTTGGCTATCTACAAATTGCGATAGGGTTCATTCCGATGCTGTACTTTGTGCTCGGGGCACTATCCTATATTTTAAATTGGCCTGAATTAAACACCGACCCCATCACCAAAACTATCGGTGCACTGGTGATTTTATGGGTACTCGCTTTTACCCAATTTGGTGGTACAAAATATACAGCCAGCATCGCAAAAGTCGGTTTCTTTGCTGGGATTTTATTACCCGCTCTAATTCTCGTTGGATTAGCAATCAGCTATCTCGCGAGCGGTGCACCTTTAGCTATCGAGATGAGCACAAAAACGTTTATTCCTGATTTCACACAAATCGGCACCTTAGTCGTCTTTGTGGCGTTTATCCTGAGTTACATGGGAGTCGAAGCTTCTGCAACTCACGTTAATGAGATGAAGAATCCTGGGCGAGATTACCCAGCAGCAATGTTTTTACTGATGATTGCAGCAATTTGCCTCAGTTCAATTGGTGGGTTATCTGTTGCTGCGGTGATCCCAAACAGTGAAATCAACCTGTCTGCTGGTGTGGTACAAACCTTTGAAGTGCTCGTTAGCCACTTTAATTCAACCCTAGATTGGGCAGTACGAATTATTGCCGCTTTACTGTTACTGGGTGTATTAGCAGAAATTGCATCTTGGATTGTGGGACCTTCCCGTGGGATGTATGTGGCTGCCCAGAAAGGCATTCTGCCGAAAAGCTTTGCGAAAGTGAATAAAAATGGCGTGCCCGTCACATTAGTTATTTCACAATTGCTGATCACCACGGTTGCCATTATTGTGCTAACCAATACAGGTGGCGGCGGAAACATGTCCTTCCTTATCGCCTTAGCGTTAACTGTGGTTATTTATCTGTGTAGCTACTTTATGCTGTTCTTGGGTTATATGCATTTAGTCTGCAAACAATCTGATAAAAAACGGGCATTCAACATTCCGGGCGGTAATGGTCTTAAATTGTTAATCGCCGTTGTTGGATTGGTCATTTCAATTTTGGCTTTCGTTGTGTCGTTCTTCCCACCAAGCTCATTACCGGGTGGCGCAGATGACACTACTTACGTCACACTGCTAGCCGTGAGTTTTGTGATAATCTTCCTGCTACCTTTTGTGATTTATGCTTTCCATAATAAAGCCGGAAAATCCACTAACGTTTCCATGGTGCACATCAAAACCCACAATGCCCCCGCAAACCATTTCTTTATCCATCCACGGGCGCGTTCTCCTTATCATTTAATTCATAATGATAAGAACAAAAAATAACCCTCGACCATAAACTAAAAAGGCTGCCAATTGGCAGCCTTTTTACTGACAGTAATTAATTGCTAACCTGTATTACGCATACCCGCTGCGACACCAGCAATCGTCACCATCAACGCTTGTTCCACACGAGGGTCTGGATGCTCTTGCTGACGAGAACGCTGAAGTAATTCTGCTTGAAGTACGTTAAGTGGGTCGGTATAGACGTTACGCAGTGCGATGGATTCAGCGATCCACGGTAAATCTGCCATAAGGGCTTCGTCTTTAGACACCGCCAATACGCTCTTAATATCTTCCGATAACTGGTCACGTAGTTTTTGCCCTAACGGCCATAAGCGTTTTTCCACGAGGCAATGGTCATAGTATTCCGCCAGCCATAAATCCGCTTTCGCATACACCATTTCTAACATCGCAATACGCGTTTTGAAGAATGTCCACTCTTGCCACATTTCATCAAGAACGGCTTGCTTGCCTTCTTTTTCAATAACATGTTTCAGTGCTGCCCCAGCACCTAACCATGCAGGTAACATTAGACGGTTTTGCGTCCAAGCAAAAATCCAAGGGATCGCGCGCAGCGTTTCTACCCCACCTGTAGGACGGCGTTTTGCAGGTCGAGAACCTAATGGTAATTTACCTAATTCTAATTCTGGCGTTGCGGCTCGGAAATAAGGAACAAAGTCGGGTTGTTCGCGGACATAATCACGATACATCGCGCAGGAGACATCCGATAAGGAATTCATCACCGATTTCCACGCTTCTTTAGGTTCCGGTGGTGGCAGTAGGTTAGCTTCGAGGATTGCACTTGCATACATCGCCAAACTGCTAATGGTTACTTGCGGTAAACCAAACTTAAAGCGAATCATCTCGCCCTGTTCCGTCACACGCAATCCACCTTTTAGGCTTCCCGGTGGTTGAGAAAGCAACGCAGAATGTGCAGGTGCACCGCCTCGACCAATGGTGCCGCCGCGACCGTGGAACAGTGTCAGTTTCACACCTTCTTTGTCACACAGTTTAATCAACGCATCTTGCGCACGGTATTGCGCCCATGATGCCGCCATCACCCCGGCATCTTTCGCTGAGTCTGAATAACCAATCATCACCATTTGGCGATCGTCAATCAGATCTCGATACCACTCAATACTGAGCAGCTTGGTCATCACACTTTCCGCGTTATTTAAATCTTCCAGCGTTTCAAATAGGGGTGCAACTGGCAATTTGATTGAGGCGCCAGCTTCTTTTAGCAGCAATTTCACGGCTAAAACATCGGATGGTACTTTTGCCATTGAGATCACGTAAGCTGCAATGGAATCATTCTTCGCTTTGGCAATGACGCGACACGTTTCGAATACTTCTTGCGTTTCTGGCGTTGGTTGCCAGTTTTGTGGGATCAATGGACGACGCGATTGCAGCTCGGTCAGTAAGAAATCTTGTTTCTCTTGTTCAGACCAATCGCCATAATTACCCAGCCCTAAATATTCAGTCAGCTCAGACAACGCATCGGTATGACGAGTGCTCTCTTGGCGCACATCGATGCGCACTAATTGCAGACCAAAACTGCGGATACGCCGTAAAGTATCTAACAATGAGCCATTAGCAATAATGCTCATGTTGCAGGCCACCAAAGATTGGTAGCAAGCGTATAGCGGATCCCATAATTGGGCATTATCCGTCAGTAAATCTGCGGGAGGCAGGACTTGCTCGCCCTTCACGCGACGTTCCAAATATTCCAATGTAGAGAATAACTGACTACGCAAATTTTTGGCTATTTGACGATAAGGTTCATCCACCTCATCACCGCCCGCCAGAGCACGCAATTCAGGCGTTGCTTCCGTCATAGAAAGTTCAGACACCAGCACTTGAATATCTTTTAAGAATAAATCTGCGGCTTTCCAACGACTTAATAATAAAACATGGCGGGTCACTTCAGCGGTGACGTTCGGGTTACCATCACGGTCACCGCCCATCCATGAGGTAAAGCGAATTGGGTTTGCTTCAACAGGTAATTGTGCGCCAATCGATTCTTCGAGCTGTTCGTTGAATTCCCGTAAAAATGCAGGAACACCTTCCCATAAGGAATTTTCAACCACGGCAAAACCCCATTTCGCTTCATCAATGGGTGTTGGACGAATTTTACGGATTTCATCAGTATGCCAAGATTGTGCCACCAGCTGACGTAAACGGCGCATGATATTGTTACGCTCGTAGTCGGCTAAATCATCATGATCGAGCTGAGATAAACAGGTGTTCACCTCAACCAATTTATGAATTAAAGTGCGGCGCGCAATTTCTGTTGGGTGAGCGGTGAGAACTAATTCGATAGAAAGCTCTTCAACCGCTTTTTGAATATCTTCGTGGCTAAAATCGTGCTCTTTCAAGCGCCCAAATAGCTTTTGCAGGGCAACAGGATTGCTGGCCGCTTCGCCATGAGGAGAAATACTGTGGTACTGCTCTGCCACGTTGGTTAAGTTTAAGAATTGGTTAAATGCCCTCGCAACGGGTAGTAGCTCATCGTTAGTGAGTGTTTGCAAGGTCATTAATAATTTTTGGCGCTGAACTTCATTACCCGCACGGGAGGATTTGGATAGCTTACGAATGGACTCAACCTTGTCGAGGATATCTTCACCAAGAGCGTCTTTGATGGTATCACCGAGTAGCTTACCCAACATACTGACATTACTGCGCATTGCGGAATATTGCTGATTCATGGGACTCCTGATCTTGTGCTGTTGGCAGGATGCCACCCCGCTTCTGGTGAACGGTTAACAAACTGCGCTGGATTTCCTGTAATAAAATTTCAGTCGGCTAGAATTATGTTTTGTGATGCAGACCGCGAATTTCACCCTGTACCCTATATTCATATCAGAAAAAAAGTGCTTTGGGTGATTTTTATGAAATTTAATTACAGCTCTATTTTTATTAATTTTTCTTATTTAAGTATTGTTTCAGCGCAATCTATCGTCGATTCAGCACTTTTAAGTCATGAATCTTACTTAAGAATAAAATAGGAATGAGAAAATTTGAGAAACAGCGTTAGCGCACGAGTCAATCTACCCCGTGCGCCTTGGATAATAACGGGTAATGCCGTTTATAAAAGCTGAGAAAGTCGATTCAGGTCTGACTGAATTGCACCGGCAGTCACATCTCGTCCAGCCCCCGGACCACGAATGACTAATGGGTTATCACGGTACCAACGGCTTTCTATCGCAAATACGTTGTCGCCCGGCAATAAAGACGCAAGAGGATGCTCAGGTTTAACCGCCTCAACCCCCACTTTCGCTTTGCCTTTTACCGCATCAAAACGCGCCACGTAACGCAGAACCAGTCCCAATTCACGTGCTGCTTCTAAGCGCTGCTGCATCTGCTCGTTAATCACCGCACTATTTTCGAAGAATTCATCCAGTGAACCCGTTTCGGCTTGCGCTGGCACTAAAGATTCCACACGAACCTCATCAGGCTCAATATCATAGCCCGCTTCTCGCGCTAGAATAATCAGCTTGCGCATAACATCTTGCCCAGACAAATCAATGCGAGGATCTGGCTCCGTTAATCCTTGTTGCCACGCTTGCTCCACTAATTCACTGAATGGTACCGAGCCATCAAATTGTAAGAATAACCATGATAATGTCCCAGAGAAGATCCCGCTGATCGCCAAAATGGCATCACCGCTTTCTTTGAGATCACGCACGGCGTAGTTGATCGGTAAGCCAGCACCAACAGTTGCATTGTACAGCCAGTGACGCCCTGTTTTGGCGAATGCGTCACGAATGTCACGATACTGCTGAGTGGGTGCCGCACCCGCTATCTTATTTGCACTGATCACATGGAAACCGTAACTGGCAAAATCCACATAACTATTAGCCAATTCACCACTGGCCGTCACATCCAACACAATCAAGTCATCGTATGGGTGTGCTCGCATCCATAAAAACAGATTATCGTCCTGATGCTCCACCGCTTCATCATCAAAGAAGGCTAACGCACGACTTGGATCAATACCTTGGTAATTCAGTAAGCTACGACGGCTATCGACAACTCCCGCCAGCACAAAATCAAAATCACTGCGTGCTGAAATATTTTGCTGCTCGACTGAAAACAGCTCTAGCCAACGAGCTCCGATATTGCCTTTCCCAAACAACACTAAGCCAATACGCTTTTCGGCGCGGAATAAGCTTTGGTGCATTCCTTGAATAATATGTTCAGTTTGATTAGTACGCAGTACCGCAACTAAGCTAATGCCATCTTCTGAGTGCCAGATAAACTCAACAGGCTGTCCTTTGAGTTCTTCATAGAAACGGTGGCTGTGCAGTGGTTTTTTACACACGCCAGCACCGACCAGAGCGACCAGAGAAAAACCTTCACGTAATGAAAGCGACCCCGGTAGCGCAGCTTCTTCCAACACATTCAATGCGCTTTCCACCACTTCTGAGGTGTAGCAAAGCTGCAAAATTGCACGATCGTGGTGGATGCCCCGCGCCAGTGGGCGAAGCTGTACGCGCTTTAATAATAAATCCACATCTTTGCAAATCTGATTAAAATCGCGACCTGCTGCAATACGCAACTCAATTAAGCAAACATCATTGTGACTAGTGACAATTTTTGCGCCTGTACCCGATGCTAATACACGCTCAATTTTAGTCGAGCCTTGTTCTGGCTGGTAGCTACAGCGCAGCTGCAAATCAATATTACTGACCGAAACGGGCTGTAAAGTACGCGTGTGCAATACAGGTGCAGCAAGGCGAGCCAATTCACTCGCTTCATCTAAACGTAAAAGTGGGAGCAAACACGCATCCTTGACCTTACGAGGGTCGGCGCTGTATACCCCTGCGACATCACTCCAAATCGTCACTTTATCCACATCCGCTAATGCCCCAACTTGGGTTGCGGAATAGTCGCTACCATTACGACCTAAAAGGACAGTTTCACCTTTTTGGTTACGGGAAATAAAGCCTGTTACCACAAGACGGCGTTGCGGATATTGCACGAGTAGTTGCTGTAACAGCTGGCGAGACTGAATTTCATCCACTTGAGGCTGAGCCGCTCTTTCTGCACGTAGAAATGCGCGTGCATCCAACCAAGCGCTTGCCATATCAAACTGTTCTAGTACAGCGGACATGAGCCGTGCAGACCAAATTTCACCGTGTCCGACGACTTCAGCATAAGTGGCATCATTGATGGGTTTGTCCAATAAACTGCTGAGTCGCTCTAAATCTGCGATAAAAAGTGAATTTAATTCGTCTGCCTGCGCTTCCGGTAATAAACCGGTGATCAAATCTTGTTGATAACGGCGCAGTGTTTGCTGCACTTGATGAGCCGAAATGCGGTCACTCTGACTCAATTTTAGCCAACTAATCAGCTGGTTTGTGGTACTCCCTGCCGCAGAAACAACCATTAAATCGCCGGGTTGGCTATAGTTCGCCATAATGGTAGCAACACGCTGATAACATTTCACATCAGCTAAACTACTTCCCCCAAACTTATGTAACTGTCGGTGACAAGGGATCACCTCAAATGCTGTTATTGCACTCATCAAAAACTCCGCTAACGTTATGACGCAACCTTAAATGCGTGGCTCAAATCTGCGATAAGATCCTGACTATCTTCTAGACCAACCGAAATGCGCAGTAAACTATCCGTAATACCTGCTGCAGCTCGCGCTTCAGAAGACATGCCGGCATGGGTCATGGTCGCCGTATGGGAAATCAAGGTTTCTACACCACCGAGAGATTCCGCTAATGTAAATAGAGTCAGCGCATGTAAAAATTGACGAATTTGCGCTGCATCTCCTGCAAATTCAAAACTTAACATTGCCCCAAAACCTGCTTGTTGTGCGGCAGCAATGTGATGTCCCGGATGATCACTCAAAGCAGGATAATATATTTTCTTCACCAGTGGCTGAGTTTTAAGATATTTTACGATTTCACCCGCATTGGATTGCTGCTGTTTTATACGAGGTAGTAATGTTCTCATGCCTCGAAGTAATAAATAACTGTCGAATGCGCCCCCAGTGACACCAATATTATTCGCCCACCATGCTAATTCTAGAGCCCATTTCTCTTCCTTGGCAATCACAGCCCCCGCAATAATATCTGAATGACCATTAAGATATTTTGTACAAGAATGTACAACAAAATCAGCGCCTAACGCTAACGGTTGCTGTAATGCGGGACTTAAAAAGGTGTTGTCCACCACCACGAGTGCCCCGACTTGGTGCGCTAATGCTGCAATATGCTGGATATCGTAAATTCTCAGTAGGGGGTTACTGGGTGTTTCGATGAGGACAAGTTTCGGCTTTTTCGCCAGGGCAGCTTGCAATGCTGACTCATCGCTTTGATCTACAAATTCAACCTGATAAGCTCCCTTTTGGCTCAAGCTGTTGAACAATCGATAACTTCCGCCATAACAGTCATGAGGGGCAACGAGCAGATCGCCCGGCTGCAATAATACCGTGCATAATAGATGGAGAGCTGACATTCCACTGTTAGTCATTACGGCACCACTTCCCCCTTCCAGCTGCGCCAGTGTCCGCTGTACGATATCTCGCCCAGGATTACCACGACGAGAATAGTCATGCGCTCTCGGCTCATTAAAATCGGTAAAGTTATAGGTGCTGGATAAATAGATGGGAGGGACAACGCAACCAAATTGCGAGTCTTCATTCAGTCCATTATGTATCGCGATAGTGGATGGCTTGTATGTCATAAACGTCTCTCCAAGTATGGGATAGCTCAAATCATACTCAAAGCAAATTTAGACGTCAACATGTCTGGACGTCTAAACCTCTTTACGTTTATAACAACTAATGGAATAATCAGCCATAATAATTATGTGCCAATGGATAGTTGAATCCCGTTTCTGGCGCAATAATGGCTTTAATTTGTTGATTATTAAATGTATTTAATAATGATTTATGCCATTTGCTCTTAACCTGTATGTCGAGAATGTCTTGAAAAAAATTCATCTTCAGAATTTTGAAATGGGCACTCGCATATGACTTTTATTATTTAATGAACATATCCAAGGTATCTCATGGCTGAATGGAATGGTGAATATGTCAGTCCGTATGCTGAACATGGCAAAAAAAGCGAGCAAGTCAAAAAAATCACAGTATCTATTCCTTTAAAGGTACTAAAAATTTTGACGGATGAACGTACACGTCGTCAGGTCAATAACTTGCGCCACGCAACTAACAGTGAGTTACTGTGCGAAGCCTTTTTGCATGCGTTTACTGGTCAACCGCTGCCAGATGATGATGATTTGCGTAAAGAGCGTAATGATGAGATCCCTGAAGCAGCGAAAGAGATTATGCGCGAGCTTGGTATTGATCCAGATACTTGGGAATATTAATTCCACGGTAATTTTTTAACACTCGATCCGCACATGCGGGTCGAGTGTGGTCCACCCTACGCTTTATCTAATCATATCCCTCATTAATTCTCATTATCTTCATACTGTTAAGCAAACTCATTTACTGCCGATAACCAATGTGCACTTATCATCACGGGTTAATCTCTCAAACCTTTAATTCGTCAAATAAAGTGTGATTATTTTTTCCTATAAAGGTTATTTTTACAGCCAAGTGCTTAATGATATTAAAAATAATAAAGCATGCTGTGTATAACAATTTTATAGGAATACAGCATAGATAAAAAAATCGTTATCTATACTCATATTGCGCGATCCGATTACACAGCTAAATGGAATTTATAATGAAAAAAATTATTGCGGTATCTTTACTCAATTTAGTGTCTAGCACAGCCATTGCGGGCGTAGAAAGCCTGTATGTTTCAGGTAAAATGGGCGCTTCCATTGTTCAAGTATCAAACCAAAAATGGTTAACCAGTGATAACGAATTTGAAAAAACCAATCTCGGAAATACTCATGATTCGGTTTTCGGTGGCAATATCGCCGTCGGTTATGACTTTGCTAAAACCACTAAGTTACCTATCCGTACTGAACTTGAATTTGGCATGAGAGAAAAAGCATCAACAAATCATAATCTTGAATCGTTCAATGACCCAGGAGTTCTCAGCAGTTCCGATGACGTCAAAACGGACATCACATTAAATACTGTGATGGTCAATACATACTATGATTTTAAGAATGC
The DNA here is from genome assembly GCF_028479465.1 of Providencia sp. PROV208. Classification (NCBI taxonomy): domain Bacteria; kingdom Pseudomonadati; phylum Pseudomonadota; class Gammaproteobacteria; order Enterobacterales; family Morganellaceae; genus Providencia; species Providencia sp. PROV208. The sequence goes on from NZ_JAMPNS010000022.1 coordinate 28,428, forward strand.
CACTAAATTTACCCCATATGTCAGCGTTGGGTTGGGCATGGCGAGTATCAACCATAAAATGCGCTATGACTATAATGAGCATATTGTGAGTTTGAATCAGTATACTCATGAGCAATATACCCAATCCAAAACCACCAATAACTTTGCATGGAGCGTTGGGTTAGGTTCGCAATATCGAGTGAATAACCATTTTTCGTTAGATATGGGATATCGCTTCTTAGATGCAGGGAAGTCTGAAGCGAATTACTACGCAGATGACCAAAAAAACACGTCAAAAGTAAAAGTGAGAAGCCACGATATTATGTTTGGTGTAACTTACCGTTTCTAAGTATTTTTCGTACGCATCTTAATCTATTGTTCAATGATGATTTAGATGTATTTATTTTACTTTAATCACCATTATTATCCAACAATCAGTATATGATGGTGATTTAATTCAAAAAATAATAAAAATCAATACATAAAACTAACGAATATTCTCTTTCGCACCTATTTATAGGTATATACCTTGAATTTTCCAATTCAATCATAAAACAAACCATTTCACTTATAATATTATTATATTCAAGAAAAATGTTTAATTGGAGTAATTAAATGAAAAGTATATTTATAATTACCTGCGGTCTATTTACAAGCCTAGCTGTAGCGAATAATAATAACGGATTATATTTATCGGGAAAAATCGGAGATTCAATTGTTAATTTTAATAATTCTAAAGTAATAACATCATCTCCTAGCGGAAATGGTCCGGAATATCATGATAAAAATGAAAATGACTCAGTCTTTTCTGGAAGCATTTCTTTAGGTTATGACTTTCATGAAAAATTCAACATTTCAGCACGTTCAGAATTAGAACTTTCAATGAGAGAAAAAGCTGAAACACAATATCATACTTATGGTCCAGATGAGTTTGGTATTTCAGCTAACATCAAAAACAATGCTCGAGTGAATACATTCATGTTCAATAACTATTATGATTTCAAAAATCAAACATCATTTACACCATATATTTCAATAGGTTTAGGGTTAGCTCGTGTAGATTACAACCGAGTTTTATCAACAACTATCTATACACCTACTGATGTTTTAAATTCATCCAAAACTAGCACTATTAATAACTTTACATGGGCTTTAGGAGCTGGCACTCAATACACAATTAATAATAACCTAGCTTTGGATGTAAGCTATCGTTTTCTCGATGCTGGGAAATATCAAATTTCCGAAACAGATTTAGCCGGTAATAAAGACAAAACAGAAACTAATATCAGGACTCACGATATTATGCTCGGATTAGTATACCGTTTCTAATTTATCTATATTGTCTAGCATCTTAATTATCGTTAAGGTGTCATTCACTCATGGATAAGGGCATAATAATGAAAAATTTACTTTTAGCTTTGAGTTGCTTGTTGTTTGCTAATTTAGCAATAGCATCCAGTCATAATGGTGTTTATATATCAAGTAAAATTGGTGTATCGGTATTGAATATGTATGATTCTAAATTCGAATACAGTAATGAAAAAAAATCTGATTTCAGAGCCTTAAAATTTAATGATAAAAGTCACCCTGCTTTTGGTAATTTTATCGGTATTGGCTATGATTTTTATGACCAATTTTCAGTACCTATACGCACTGAGCTAGAAGTGGGTATGCGAGGGAAAGTTAGCGATACGCACAGCCTTAATGCACTTTCCACCGTTCCAAATAGTTCCGCGGATATGAAAAACGAAGCCACACTGACCACACTAATGCTAAATGGTTATTATGATATGAAAAACCAAACCGCATTTATGCCTTATATTTCCTTTGGACTTGGACTAGCCAGTACTCGCTATGAGAATACACAACACTCTGAGTTTGAAATTTTTGGCCTCAAACAAAATTCTAACCAATCAAGATCTGAGAGGATTAATAAATTAGCTTGGAGCTTAGGAATGGGCGGTCGATATGCTTTCAGTGACAACCTCTCATTTGACTTGGGCTATCGATTTACCGAAGCCGGTAAATATAAAATATCCATGCCAAATTCTTTCGACAAAGATGCCACGGACACCTCAACCATAAACCTAGCCAGCCACGATTTTATGTTTGGTGTTGTTTACCGATTCTAACATCAAGATATACGCTAGTTTTAAGCAATAAAAAAACCTGTTCAATGAACAGGTTTTTTTTACTGAATACGTTAAATCAACTTCAACGTGACAGGTTCGATTACTTTTTAGAACCTGGGATGCTGAAACGCTGGTTGAAGCGATCAACACGACCACCAGTAGCAACATCACGTTGTTTACCAGTATAGAACGGGTGGCAGTTACCACAAACGTCCAGGTTCAGAGAGTGACCAGCTGTTGAGTTAATTTTCATTACGTTGCCGCAAGAACAAGTTGCAGTAACTTCTTCGTATTTCGGGTGAATACCTTTTTTCATGGGAGAACCTCTAATAAGGCCGTGTCGCCATTCCAGCCCTAACGCCGGACACCACACGTCGTGTTGATTAAATTTAGTTTATTGGCAAAACAAAATTAATTGATACCAAAGGCGGCGGATCATACAGAAAATCTGTTTATCACGCAATGAAAATAGCGTGCTTTTTATGTTACTCTAACAGAATACCTTCATATTTTTGTACAAAAAACGGACGGAAATCCAGCTATGATCGTCGTTCAGGTGGCGTTACCTGTTCCTTTAAATCGCACATTTGATTATCTCTTGGGCTCAAATATGCCTATCCCCGTCATTGGTGGACGAGTCATGGTCCCTTTTGGTAAGCGCCAAGCCCTTGGTGTGGTGGTCAATCTGAGCGATAAAAGCGAGTTTCCCGAAGACCAATTAAAAACCGTGGAACTGGTTTTGGATTCACAAACTCTGTTTCCAGATGATCTCTGGCAGCTTTTATTGTGGTCGTCTCAATACTACCATTATCCTATTGGCGAAGTGCTATTCCATGCGATGCCAACCTTACTACGCCAAGGGAAACCAGCCGAATTTACGCCAATTTGGCAATGGCAAGTCACTGAAGAAGGCAACGCTGCGGATCTTAATGAACTAAAGCGATCCCCAAAACAGCAACAAGCTTTAGCATTATTACGTCGCCGCCCTATTTATCGTCATCAAGTTGGGGAATTAGAGATCAGTGAAAGTGCCTTACAGGCACTAAAGAAAAAACAGTACGCTGAATTACATCCCGTTCAACCTGTTGCTGAAAAGTGGCAGTCTCAATTTGCAGTGAGTGGCGAACGTTTACGACTCAATAGCGAACAAGCCACCGCCGTAGGTGCTATCCGTGCAGAAGATAATAATTTTTCACCTTGGCTATTAGCAGGGATCACGGGTTCAGGAAAAACCGAGGTGTACCTGAGCGTCTTGGAAAATATTCTAGCTCAAGGTAAGCAAGCACTGGTTCTAGTACCCGAAATTGGGCTAACGCCACAAACCATTAATCGATTTCGAGAACGTTTTAATGTACCTGTTGATGTGCTGCACTCCGCACTGAATGATAGTGAGCGCCTAGCTGTTTGGTTACGAGCTAAGCAAGGGTCTAATGGCATTATTATTGGAACGCGCTCCGCACTGTTCACACCCTTTGCCCATCTGGGCATCATTATTATCGATGAAGAGCATGACAGTTCTTATAAGCAACAAGATGGCTGGCGTTATCATGCCCGTGATTTAGCCGTATTTCGCGCCAAAAAAGAAAATATTCCCATCATCATGGGAACCGCAACGCCGTCGTTAGAGACCTTGAGTAACGTCCAGCAAAATAAGTATCGGCAATTAAATTTGACGATTCGAGCCGGTAACGCGCGTCCGGCAGAGCAGCATTTAATTGACTTAAAAGGTCAACCCCTCAAGTTTGGTTTATCCCATTTACTGATTCAACACATTAAAAATCATCTCTCACAAAATAATCAGGTCATTTTATTTCTAAATCGACGAGGTTATTCACCCGCCCTTATCTGTCATGAGTGTGGCTGGATAGCAGAATGCCAGCGTTGCGATCACTACTACACCCTTCACCAAAATTTTCATCAGTTACGCTGCCATCACTGCGATAGCCAGCGACCTGTTCCACGTCAATGTCCGCAATGCGGTTCAACCCACTTAGTCCCTGTTGGTATGGGAACGGAACAGTTGGAAGAAGGTATTTCGGAATTATTCCCAGATGTACCCGTGACTCGTATCGACCGTGATACCACAAGCCGTAAAGGGGAATTAGAGCAACATTTAAACGCGGTGCATGAAGGCGGTGCACGCATTCTGATCGGCACACAAATGTTAGCAAAGGGACACCATTTTCCGGATGTCACCCTCGTGGCGCTGCTGGATGTTGACGGTGCACTATTTTCAAGTGATTTCAGAGCCGCAGAACGCTTCGCACAATTGTACGTGCAAGTGTCAGGGCGAGCAGGGCGAGCAGGCAAACAAGGGGAAGTCTTCTTACAGACCCATCATCCCGAACACCCTCTTCTACTGACTTTGCTAGAAAGTGGTTATGACGCCTTCTCCGCAGAAGCGCTCGAAGAGCGTCGAGTCGCCATGTTGCCCCCATTCACCAGCCATATTTTGATCCGCTCTGAAGATCATAATAATCAGGATGCGAGACAGTTTTTACAAAATGTCCGCCACTATATTAGTCAGCACCCGCAAAGCGACTCCCGATTATGGATTTTAGGTCCAGCGCCCTCCATTCAGGCAAAACGCGGCGGACGTTTTCGTTGGCAGCTGCTACTACAGCATCCATCACGCGCTTACCTTCAACAATTTATGGCGCAACTATTGCCTGAGTTACTAAAACAGCCGGAAAGTCGCAAAGTGAAATGGAATATTGATGTGGACCCTACTGACGGTTAATCATGCTATTTACCTGAGTTTTGAGTAATGTAACTCGCTGACAATCATCACTAAACATTCTTTTTCGCTATAATCTCATGCATTCAGAATTTGGATTAAGTGATTATCACTATAACTATTTTTTAAATTTGCGAGGCAGCTCTAAAAAATGATGCAAGTCACACTTTTTATGTAAACTAGGTAACAGATATTATTGTGAAACTCATTAGAATGTCTTTTAATTAGCTAAATGACGTGTTTGCGCCATTCAAAAAAAGCAATCGATTAACTAGACAAAGGAAGGCGTTGTGGAAAGTAAAAAGCACAATAATACGGCGACCATGAAAGATGTCGCTAGCGCAGCAGGAGTATCAACCGCGACAGTTTCTCGGACGTTGATGAATCCTGAAAAAGTCTCCCTACAAACACGTCAAAAAGTTGAGCAAGCTGTCTTAGACGTGGGTTATTATCCCCATAACCTCGCCCGCAGCTATAAACGCAATGAATCCAAAACCATTCTGGCGATCGTCCCAGACATTAGCGATCCTTTCTTCAGTGATGTGATCTGTGGTATTGAAGAAATCGCCGCCCACGAAGGTTACTTCGTGCTCATTGGTGATTGTAAACATCAACAAAAACAAGAAAATGCCTTTATCAACCTTATCATCACTAAGCAAATTGATGGCATGGTATTGCTTGGCTCTAACTTACCGTTTGATGTATCAACAGAAGAGCAAAAAAACCTACCACCAATTGTTATGGCGAACGAATTTGCCCCAGAGTTAAAACTTCCCACCGTGCATATTGATAACCTCACGGCGTCTTTCAATGCTACCCACTACCTATTAAAGCAAGGACATAAACGCATTGCGTGCATTGCGGGTCCTGAAGAGATGCCCCATAGCCAATATCGCTTAGAAGGGTACAAAAAAGCGATGCTACGTACTGGTGAAGGGCTTAGAGAAAACTATATTGTGCGCGGCGATTTTTCCCATGAAAGCGGCGCCGAAGCATTAAAAACATTGCTTTCACTGCCCGAACCACCAACCGCTGTTTTTTGCCATACTGATATCATGGCATTCGGAGCCATGTGGCAAGCGAAAAAAATGGGTCTAAAAATCCCAGAGGATATCTCGTTTATCGGTTTTGATAACCTTGAGCAAGCAAAATATACGTTACCCGCACTGACGACAATCAATCACCCTCGTAGGGAAATTGGTCGCCATGCGATGCTATTGCTGCTAGAACAGCTACAAGGAAATAGTGTCACCCCAGGTTCTCGTCTCCTAGATTCTGATTTAATCGTTAGAGAGAGTACAAAAGCGCCTAAATGCTAGGCAAAATCGTTAAGGTTAAGTAACATATGCCTAAAATAACGATTTACAACTGACAACTAGTGAATTAATAGCGTGGCACAAAAAGATTATGTAGCTCGAGGACGGTCGTCCGCTCGCAAAAAAAGCAAAGGCAAATCGAAGAAAGCCCAAGGGCTACCATTAACCACGTTACTTGTGGCGGTTGCTATTGTCGTCTTATTCGTAGGAGGGCTATTCTTTATTACTCACAATAAAAAAGACGCTCCTCAAGCGAATCTCCCAACTCAAGCTGCAAAACCAGGTAGCACGCTGCCACCTAAACCTGAAGAACCTTGGCGCTATAAAAGAGAGCTCGAGGAGCCTTGGCAAGATTATACTTCGCCGGCACAACCAAACACGAATAGCGGTAATATTCGTCAGTCTGATCTCACCACCGAACAGCGCCAATTATTAGAGCAAATGGACTCCGATCGTCGCCAGCCAGTGACGAATCTGCAAGAGGTTCCATTTAATGGTAAACCTGTTCCGCGCTCACAAGTGGTCATCAACGAACCGGTAAAATCAATTGAAACACCGACGCAGCGTAAACCTTCTGTGGTTGAACCAAAACCGGAGACACGCCCAGCCGCACCAGTTCAGCAGGCTCAAGCGGCAATAAAACCCGAACCTAAATCCGAGCCTAAGCCCGAAACGACCCCTGTGAATAAAATGCAGAATATGATCGTGCAATGTGGTTCATTCAAAACGACTGAGCAAGCAGAATCTGTACGTGCAACCCTTGCCTTTGCTGGAATTGAAAGCCGCGTCACCACTGGTGGTGGCTGGCATCGCATCATGTTAGGACCTTATTCTAAGTCTACCGCCGAAAGCATGCGCGACCGCGCGGCAGGTGTTGGCGTGAGTGGTTGCATTCTTCGCGCTTCTGGGGGTTGAAAAATCCCCTCACCTCCCCCATCTACTGTTTTAACGTACTCGTAAGCAGTTATTTTTGAGCTAAATCTCTTTCAAGTGATAGTGAATAACTCACTATCACTTGAAATTTATCTATCAAAAAACGAAATCAACTGCATTCTTTTTGTAACAAAAACCAGGGGCTAACTCATGACAACAATCGTAAGTGTTCGCCGTAATGGCCAAGTTGTAATCGGTGGTGATGGACAGGCGACGATGGGTAACACCGTCATGAAAGGCAATGTCCGCAAAGTGCGCCGTTTATATAACGACAAAGTCATTGCAGGATTTGCCGGTGGCACCGCAGATGCATTCACTCTCTTTGAACTGTTCGAACGTAAGCTTGAACTCCATCAAGGACATCTCACTAAAGCGGCGGTGGAATTAGCCAAAGATTGGCGTACCGACCGTATGCTTCGCAAACTTGAAGCGCTGCTTGCCGTCGCAGATGAACACACTTCATTAATTATTACGGGTAATGGTGACGTTGTTCAGCCTGAAAATGACCTAATTGCTATTGGATCCGGTGGTCCATACGCACAATCAGCTGCACGCGCCTTACTCGAAAATACAGATTTAAGCGCCCGCGAAATCGCAGAAAAAGCCCTCGCGATTGCGGGAGATATCTGTATTTACACCAACCATAATGTCAACTTTGAAGAAATTTCTTCAAAATCATAAGGATTGCTAGCATGTCCGAAATGACTCCACGCGAAATTGTCAGCGAACTCGACAACCATATTATTGGCCAACATAAAGCTAAACGCTCTGTTGCTATCGCCCTGCGTAACCGCTGGCGCCGTATGCAATTAAATGAGCATCTACGCCATGAAGTGACCCCAAAAAATATTCTGATGATTGGTCCTACTGGGGTAGGTAAAACCGAAATCGCGCGCCGCTTAGCGAAACTAGCCAATGCGCCATTCATCAAAGTTGAAGCAACTAAATTCACTGAAGTGGGTTATGTTGGTAAAGAAGTTGACTCCATCATCCGCGATCTTACTGATTCAGCAGTAAAAATGGTGCGCTTACAATCTATCGAGAAAAACCGTTACCGCGCAGAAGAAATGGCGGAAGAACGTATTCTTGATGTCTTAATCCCACCAGCAAAAAATAACTGGGGGCAAGCAGAGCCGGTTGATGAACAATCACCAGCACGCCAAGCATTCCGTAAGAAATTACGTGAAGGTCAGCTAGACGATAAAGAAATTGAAATTGAAGTCTCTGCGGCACCTATGGGCGTTGAAATCATGGCTCCTCCGGGCATGGAAGAGATGACCAACCAACTGCAATCTATGTTCCAGAACCTAGCAGGTCAAAAACAGAAGCCTCGTAAGATGAAAATCAAAGAAGCTTTCAAACTGCTGGTGGAAGAAGAAGCTGCAAAACTGGTTAACCCTGAAGAGCTAAAAGAACAAGCGATTGAAGCCGTTGAACAAAATGGTATCGTGTTTATTGATGAATTCGACAAAATCTGTAAACGCGGTGGTCAAAGCTCTGGTCCAGATGTTTCCCGCGAAGGGGTTCAGCGTGACCTGCTACCATTAATCGAAGGCTGCACCATCTCAACCAAACACGGTATGGTTAAAACTGACCACATCCTATTTATCGCGTCTGGTGCATTCCAAGTCTCTAGCCCATCAGACTTGATCCCTGAACTGCAAGGTCGTCTGCCGATTCGCGTTGAACTAGAAGCACTAACGACGGAAGATTTCGAGCGCATCCTAACTGAACCGAATGCATCATTGACTGAACAGTACAAAGCGCTGATGGCAACCGAAGGTGTTAGTATTGAATTTACCGCTGATGGGATTCGCAAAATTGCAGAATCTGCATGGCAAGTAAATGAATCAACTGAAAATATCGGTGCTCGTCGCTTACATACCGTACTAGAACGTCTGATGGAAGATATCTCTTTCGATGCAAGTGAGCGTGATGGACAAAGCATTACAATTGATGCTGAGTATGTCCGTCAACACTTAGACGAACTCGTTGCGGATGAAGATCTGAGTAGATTTATTTTATAATCTTATTAATTATCAGGTTTTCATGTATCCTTACAAAGTGCAGCTAAAATGCTGCACTTTTGACATATTGAACCCAACTTAATAAAAACATTTACTCTCAATAATTCAAATGGTCACTCAGCAACAAGCCACGTTACCCATTGAAATATCCGAGTACGGTGAATAAATTACATGAACTCATCTTCAATCAGCCGCAAACAAGCTTGGCTAGAAAGTTTACGACCAAAAACCCTGCCATTAGGGGTGATTGCCATCGTGACAGGCTCTGCATTGACCTATTTTACTGGCAACTTTAAGTGGCCAGTGGCTCTGCTTTCAATCATTACAGCAGGCTTATTGCAAATTTTATCTAACCTCGCAAATGATTATGGTGACGCCGTCAAAGGCTCAGATACCGCTGAACGTATTGGCCCCTTGCGAGGTATGCAAAAAGGGATTATCACCAAAGAAGATATGAAAAAAGCCCTGAAGCTCAATATCTTCGCGGCTTGCCTTTCTGGCCTATTACTGATTATTGTCGCGTGCGAAAAGCCTGAAGATGCTATCGGATTTCTTGGCTTAGGGTTAGTCGCAATTGTCGCTGCAATTACCTATACCGTCGGTAAAAAACCCTACGGCTATCTTGGTCTGGGTGATATTTCCGTTCTGATTTTCTTTGGTTGGTTAAGTGTGATTGGCACATTTTACCTGCAAGCCAACAGCTTTAATGTCATCACTATTCTGCCAGCCACTGCCTGTGGATTACTGTCGGTTGCAGTATTAAATATCAATAATATGCGTGATATCGAGAACGATGTTAAAGCGGGTAAAAACACGTTAGCCGTGCGTTTAGGTCCACAAGGTGCCCGCATATACCACGCGATTCTTATCATCGTCTCAATCTTATGTTTGGTCTTTTTTAATTTAATCTACTTAACGGGTTGGGCTGGTTGGCTATTTTTACTGGCAGTCCCGATGCTAATGAACCATGTTCGTAAAGTCCTTGCTGATCCTACCCCTGAAGGAATGCGCCCAATGTTAGAAAACATGGTAAAAACCGCGTTAGTAACCAACGTTTTATTCTCCCTTGGCGTTATTCTGAGCAAATAGTCTTAATTATTTGCTGTTTTTTTGACTTTTCCCGCCTATTTTTTGGCGGGAATTTTGCCAATCAGTAACGAAAAGGGATATACTGACCATCCTCTTGCAGCAAAAAAGACCTAAATCCTATGAAATATGATACTTCCGAACTCTGCGACATCTACCAAGAAAGCGTTAATGTAGTAGAACCTTTATTCTCCAACTTTGGTGGACGTACTTCATTTGGCGGTCAAATCATTACAGTAAAATGCTTTGAAGATAATGGCATTCTGTATGATTTGCTGGAAGAAGACGGCCATGGTCGCATCTTGCTTGTTGATGGCGGAGGCTCAGTGCGTAAAGCGCTGATTGATGCTGAACTCGCTCGACTCGCGGTAGACAATGGCTGGGAAGGTATTGTTGTTTACGGTGCCGTCCGTCAAGTCGATGCATTAATGGAGTTAGACCTCGGCATTCAAGCCGTTGCAGCAATTCCTGCGGGCTGCCCTGATGAAGGGGTTGGCGAAAGCGATATCCGTGTCAATTTTGGCGGTGTAACGTTCTTCTCTGGCGATTATCTGTATGCCGATAACACGGGCATGATCTTATCCGAAGAACCACTGACCCAAGCAGCCAACGACGATTTCGACGAAGCCATCGACGAATAATCCCCACCAAATTCCAAAAAAAGGCAGATATCACTATCTGCCTTTTTCTTTTCTGTTTTCCGCTTTCTGTTTTTCTACTACTTTTTACATCTTTCAGAAAACACTCCTCTGCATTCCCAAAATAATTCGAGTCACAGGTAGGCGGCGAGTGGAGGATATCCCGATGAGCATACACAAGTATGTGATTCGGGTATCCAAACGAAGCCAACACCCCTGTGGCTTGAAGTATGAAGGGAATTAGACTTCTTCCATCTTGCCAAGAAGAGTACGTAAACGCTCCTGCCAAGTTGCCTGCTCTTGCTTCAGTTGTTCATTCTCACGAACCAAAGACTCAGTACCTGACTTAGTCGCTTGCAACTCTTGGTTTAATGCACCGTTTTGTTCTTTTAGTTCATCAATTTCCATTTGTAATAATGCGATGGTATCAATGGCTTGTTGAACTTTAGATTCTAGTTTCTCAAATACTTCAAATGACATGTTCTGATCTCCCTTATGAGCGCTTTCCCCCGATTGTAAGTAGCATGATCCTCTCTGTCCAGTGACTTACACTTGATTACAAACATTATTCTTTTAATTGTTGAGAGAGTGACTATTCAAATGTTTGAATTCGACCTTAAAAATGATTGTTTGTTTTCGTTTTTTGGTGATTTGACACACAGTTTTTACAAACAGCAATATTCGATTATCTTTTTTCCCGCTAAATTAACAGAATAAATTTTTGTAACGAAAATTATACTCGTGCAAAACACCTATCTTAACAACTATTGCAGGATGAACATTTATGAGCAAAATGACGCCTTCAACACTGACGGGTCAGTGTATATCGGAATTTTTGGGTACTGCTCTGTTGGTTTTTTTTGGTCTAGGATGTGTCGCAGCAGTACGTATTGCAGGTGCTCAATTAGGTCTTTGGGAAATTAGTGTGATTTGGGGCTTCGGTGTTGCACTTGCCGTTTACCTGACTGCGGGAATTTCTGGTGCCCACTTAAACCCAGCCGTCACATTGGCATTATGGCTATTTGCTTGTTTTGATAAGCGAAAAGTTGCTCCTTACATTATCGCTCAAATGCTAGGGGGTTTCTGTGCCGCCGCCTTAGTGTATTCGATGTACTCCCCTGTTTTTTTCGATTACGAGCAAGTTCACCATATTGTCCGTGGTACACAAGAAAGTTTATTTACCGCAGGTGTCTTCTCCACATACCCTGCCCCACAAATCAGCGTGCTCCATGCTTTCTTTATTGAAGTCGTGATTGCAGCCATTTTAGTCTGCTTAATTTTAGGTTTAACCGATGATGGTAACGGTGTACCTAAAGGTCCACTCGCACCATTACTCATTGGTATCTTAATTGCTGTTATCGGTGGCTCTTTTGGTCCACTGACTGGATTCGCCTTAAACCCAGCCCGTGACTTTGGTCCAAAAGTCGTGGCTTATTTAGCGGGATGGGGTGATATTGCGCTAACAGGCGGACGTGATATTCCTTATTTCCTTGTCCCATTGACTGCACCGATTGTTGGTGGTCTGCTAGGGGCATTCGGTTACCGTAAATTAATTGGTCGCCATCTACCTTGCATGACATGTGAGTCTGATGAAGAAGAGAAAAAAAACTCTTAATACCGCTTCTTATTCCCAAACAATGTTTAACCATTGCTGAACAGGTTTAAATTATGACAACAGAAACCAATATCGTTAAAAAATATATTGTCGCCCTTGATCAAGGCACAACCAGTTCGCGAGCTGTCGTTCTCGACCATGATGCAAACATCGTTAGCATTTCTCAGCGCGAATTCACGCAAATTTACCCAAAACCAGGCTGGGTAGAACATGACCCAATGGAAATTTGGGCAACACAAAGTTCTACGTTGATTGAAGTCCTTGCCAAAGCAGATATTCGCACGGATGAAGTCGCCAGTATCGGGATTACTAACCAGCGTGAAACAACTATCGTTTGGGAGAAAGCAACTGGTAAGCCAGTCTATAATGCGATTGTTTGGCAGTGTCGCCGTACTGCGGATTTCTGTACCCACTTAAAAACCAACGATAAAGAACTCGAAGAGTATATTCGTCAAAACACAGGCTTAGTCGTTGACCCTTATTTCTCCGGTACAAAAGTGAAGTGGATCCTCGATAATGTCGAAGGTGCTCGTGAACGCGCAGAAAAAGGTGAATTATTGTTCGGTACTGTTGATACTTGGTTAGTATGGAAAATGACCCAAGGGCGAGTACATGTGACTGACTACACCAACGCTTCCCGTACTATGTTATTCAACATTCGTAATTTAGAGTGGGATGATAAAATCCTTAAAGCACTGAATATTCCTCGTAGTATGTTGCCAGAAGTTCGCCCATCTTCCGAAGTGTACGGTCAAACCAACATCGGCGGTAAAGGCGGGACTCGTATTCCAATTTCAGGCATTGCAGGTGACCAGCAAGCCGCGCTGTACGGTCAATTATGTGTGAAATCAGGGATGGCGAAAAATACCTACGGAACGGGCTGTTTCTTATTAATGAACACTGGCAATACGGCGGTTCGCTCCAATCATGGTCTATTAACGACTATTGCTTGCGGTCCTAAAGGGGAAGTTAACTATGCCCTTGAAGGTGCGGTGTTTGTTGGCGGGGCATCCATTCAATGGCTACGTGATGAGCTGAAACTCATTGATGAAGCAACAGATTCAGAGTATTTCGCAACCAAAGTCAAAGACAGTAATGGTGTCTATGTTGTCCCTGCATTTACTGGATTAGGCGCCCCTTACTGGGACCCTTATGCTCGTGGTGCTATCTTTGGCTTAACACGTGGTGCAAACCGCAACCATATTATCCGTGCCACACTGGAGTCTATCGCATACCAAACTCGCGATGTCCTTGATGCAATGCAAGCCGACTCGGGTGAACGCCTAAAAGCGCTGCGTGTAGATGGTGGCGCGGTTGCCAATAACTTCCTGATGCAATTCCAATCTGACATTCTCGGTACATCCGTCGAGCGTCCCGCTGTACGTGAAAGTACTGCGTTGGGTGCGGCTTATTTAGCCGGTATTGCTGTTGGATTCTGGGAAAGTCTGGATGAGCTGCAAAGTAAAGCCACTATTGAGAAAGTCTTTAAACCTGGCATAGAAACCACAGAACGTAATTATAAATACGAAGGCTGGAAAAAAGCCGTTGCTCGCGCCCAAGAGTGGGAAGACCGCGCGTAGTATTATTTTTCTTTATCTATCAAAGCAGTGCTTCGGCACTGCTTTTTTATTTCCCACTACAGAAATAAATTACTAATTTATAATTAGCAAACAAATAGTTAACTAGTAAATACAATCATGGTTACCTAGACTAATAATAAATTAGAAAGAACCGACTCGCTTATTTAAAATCGTTTCCTGCAATAATAGTTTTCATTTTTTATTTCAGGAGATCAGGTTATGGATAACCAAAAAAAAGGCATTTTTAGTCGCTCAAACCAACATGCTGTACAACTCATATATCAAGATATACTGCAAGGTGAGATACAATTAGGTCTCTACAAAAACCGAGGTCGGGTCGCGAAAATTCATGCAGACAGTTTTTATCTTGACGGCTTAAAAAACTCACCACAACAAGATCTCGCCGGACAGAACGCATTTGCACTCACAAATTGGCTACTCGATAAACCCCGTTTACCGGGAGAACAACGCACAAGTTACGTATTAAGTACGGTAGATTCTAGTGAATTCTCAGGCTTTGAATTTCACCCCCAACATAGTTTATGGATTGATAGTTTTAAATCCCCTCACCAATGGCGTGATGGTGAACCTCGCTCCCAAGCTCAATTGGTCGATTTACTCTTACCTAGCGGGCAATGGCATCGTAATTACAATACTGTCATACTCGCCACTGATGCAAACGACTTACAAGTTGAATTAATCAAACATTGGCTGGAGCTGACGGGAGGAAGTGTCATTCTCATTGAAAATGATGAAAACGAAATATCCTTACCCATTCAGCAATTACTTAATGAATTAACCCCCATTGATGTCCATGAAGAAGCACAGGCTATTCAGCCAACGCAAAAATCTGCAGGTCTTCTCGTGACCTCTTACCAACCAGAAAAACGAGTCGAAAGCAGCAACTGCACAATTACAAATTTGAGTTTCTATGATAGCGAATTAGCCGATAACACAGACACTACGGTATGGATTTATGAAGGTGTTATAACACCGACGCAATTTGACGATGTTCGTATTTATGTTGATACCCAGTACCATTCAGAAGAACTCATTCTCGAAGTTGGATCAAATACTCAGATAATTGCCGAGCATAATGAATTCGGTGAAGTTTACCTAAGTAGAGTGAATAAAAACCAACATATCCCCATTAAAATCACAACAAAAACGCAGGGGACAGCCCCCAAAATCCGTTTAGGATGGGGATTTTCTGACAGTGAATCCATCCATGCGATCCCAGATACGGCATTTCATTATGTACCCACAAACCATATTCCGAATAACCAACCTGAATCGCCGCCAATAACCCAAAAAACTCCCCAGCAAACCACTTTCAACCCGTATGGTTTTCAACAAACGTTGGTTTTACCTGCTACATCGATAAATTCGCTAGCATTAACAGATGACATTCTAAAAAATAGCCACTATTTCACTTTGGTTATCAATAGTTCACGCCAAAATATAGCCCTTAGGCTCGATGATATTACGCTATCCGAATCTGACTCTTGGCATGAGCTAGCCATCAAAATAGAAACTGAAGTTAACCAGCAACTGGTTGCCAATGAATTACCGCCTGTCACCCTCCAATATTCTCAAGGGCGATTATTGCTAAAATGTGAAGGAATGATAGTTTCTCAGTTTCAGCTCAAAGACAGCCAAAGGCGCCCAATTCTCATCGTTGAAAATCCAAATGGAAACGCTAATCAACTCATCATTGGCGCTATTTCAGGTAGGCTTCCAACACACAAAGATATTGCCTACTTTCAACTCATTGAATCTCCGCTGTTTGGCAAAGTAGAACTCAATAGCCAAACAGGCGAGTGGGTATATCGTCCTGATGAACAGCGCCACTTCCAAGGACATGACCAATTTGATGTTTCTGCGGTTATGGAGGACGGTTCGGTATCAGCCCCAATGTCGATTCAATTACAGTCTGAAAGCGCGCCAGATGTCTCCATCCCCGGTCAAAGAACTTTTACCCTTCCTGACCCAATCTATCATCAACCTGAATTACGGGACGACAAAACTCCAGCCGACATGCAAGTATTAAATGTTCAAATGGCACAAACACACTTACTTGCACCTAATTCTCCCCATTTCACATTGACAGCCAACCGCTGGGCATTATTAAAAGTTGACCTCATTAGCCCATCTGCCGCAAATGCACCTGATATTGTCGCTATTATTCGTAATAAATCAGAAATAGAACTCGAACGAGTTATTTTGACTGGTCCCCAAAAACTGCCGACAAACATTGATGAAAGACCCAAAAGTCCCAGCATAGAAGCTCAAGATCTACATCGTAATAGCTACACTGCACCGATTAGAGGGAAATGGATACAACCAGAGATCCAAATACAAATCATGGCGGGTGATACACCAATAATTCAACCTTATACTGATGCTGAAGGTTGGTTTTCTCCCCCCGTTAAACATGTCACACCCATCATTGCTCATGTAACTAATAAAAGCTTATATCAACCAGGTCATGGCAGTTATGCCTATTCACCTTTAAGCTGGGGGCTAGAAGCTGCGGCAAAGCTTCCTACTCATCAATTTTCACTGTTTAGTTACCCATCACTGGCGAAACAACCGAGCTTATTCCCTTACCTTATTAAAGAGGGAAACGCTTATACTGATGATAACAACTTGATTCATCTGCTATACGATGCCCCAAAAACCATTGAAGAACCCTCTAGATCTCAAATTGGGTGGGCCTATCAAGATAGCCAAAAAGCAGCTCGTCGAACCAAGCTATATTCAGAATTTTTTTATTCCTCTATCAATCGGTTACCAATGAGTGGAGGGTCCTCGGGGGTGATTGGACTAGCAACTCATCATTTTGGTGGCGGGATCACTAAATCCAGTATTCTCTGGCATGAAACATTTGGGCATGGACTAAGTTTGGGTCACACCACAGGCTCACGTTATCCTTATGCAGCCGAAAGTCATGGAGAAACTATCGCCTTCGACCAATATCGCCAACAATACACGACCTATTTCGATAAAGATCAAAATAGTGAAATCATGCCTGCTATGTACCCTCGAGACTATGCACATTTCACTGAACAATATGATGCCTTCTTATCTCATGCCGACTATTTAGCATATCGAGCTCAACAGTTTTTAGCTCGAATAGATGAGCAAGAAATACCCCGTGAATATCTGCCCGTTTATCAACTGAATGGTTCTTTTTTATCTCTCGCTGATGGCTCACTCCATCCTTATAGCCAGCTCACCGTCACACAAACACTAGGGCATTTAATATCCAAAGAATATCTTGATGCCAATCATCATTTAAAAATCACCTATGCAACTCAAAATGGATTACTCACGGAAACAATGCCTATTTCCCTAGGTGGAAATGAACTCAATGTGAATATTGCAAATAAAGGCGAGTTAGTCAGTTTAGAAATTATAAAAAATCAAGATGATACAACGCTCTATCACTACAAAAATCCGGAATCATTAGCGAATCGCCTATTTATTCACGGTAATGGTAAAGCAGTACCAAATGAATTGCAGATGGATAATTACTGGCGAGGCAGTAAATTATTTTGGGCATACGATGGAGACAACCAAGCTTTGTGCGCGACGTGGGTTGAAAATGGGCGGCTTAATCAGCAATATTTTTCATTAAAAATGCCCTGCAATCAGCATCAAGTAAATACTGAGGCAAAGTTTACACCCCTCAACCATCTGAATTTATATTCCGATAGCCAATCTGCATCAGAAACCCATGTTGTATCCGACGTTCGACTGCTTTCTGATGTTCAACTCAATCAGCGGATCGATATTAAACAATTAGGTATACAGACTAACAGCGACACCAACTATTGGGTCACACTACTGGTTTATGATGAGCGAGATGAGCTTCAAGAATATGCGCCACTTGAAGCGTGGTACCTTTCAGTGCAAGACGATACGTTGATCGTCAAAGGCACCATAGATAGTACCCCTAACTTAAATATTGCGGGTATCAAAGTCCATATTGACTCACATTTACAAGATGACGCCACCGCCAGCACTATACTTATCCAACAAAATGAATATGCGCTTGCTGAAAATCGCGAATGGTTAAACTATGACCGCCCTGTGGAATTTAACTCACTCATTTCACACATGGCGGGAATGAAAGAGGACTCAATCAGCGCACAACAACAAGCTTCTCAATGGGTTGAAGCCATGCATTTCGTACCATTAGCCGCATAAAGATAAAAATAAGGGGGCTTAATTGCCCCCTTATTTTAGATTCTTAAACGAAAGTCTTAGGTTAAACCATTCGCTCAGTGTGGTTCATACGGCGAGCTAACGGCAGCCAGCACAATACCACCAGCATTGACATCAAAAACATCAGTAGACCAAGGCTGAATTGTCCATTTTGTGGCATCAACGCTGACACCCATGTCGCCACACCAGAGCCCACATTTTGTAGTCCGCCCACCAATGCCCCTGCCGCACCAGCTAAATAGGGGAATGGCTCCATTGCGCCCGTTGTCGCCAATGGGAATAACATGCCTGCACCGAAAAAGAAAATAGAAGCGGGAACAAGTAGTGTCCATGTATTCATGATGCCGAACCAACCAGGAACCCACATCATGACCCCTGCAGCTAAGCAAATCAGCACAGACTGCCACATAAGTGCCGAGAAACTCTTACCTTCACGCCCTGCATACCAAGCGCCAAAGAATGCCGCGGGAATAGGCAGAATAAACAGAATACTGACCGTGATACTGCTCAGCCCTAACACTCCGCCCATCAATACACCGCTACATGCTTCAAAAACGGCGATCCCAGCTAATGCACCAATCAACATCGTTAAGTAAGAAAGGAACGAGCCGTTAGACAATAACTCACGGTACGATGCCACTAAATTATGCTTTTCTGGCGAGATTGGACGGGTTTCTGGCATCCAACGATACATGCTTAGCAATACCCCACCGCCCAGTAAGAATAAGAAAATATAGCAGGCATGCCAGCCAAAGAAATAGGCCAATACCCCACCAAACATCGGCGCTAACAGCGGGCTAACTAATACCCCCATATTTAGCAAACTGTTGGCATAACGTAACGCTGTGCCTTTATACAAGTCACGAGGCATGGTTCTTACCATCACACCAGCAACACCGGTTCCTAATCCCTGCAAACCGCTCGCGACCGTTAATACGGTTAACGTTGGCGCGAAAATGGCGACAACCGTTGACACTAAGAAGATGGATAAACCCGCTAAAATCACAGGGCGGCGACCAATTTGGTCAGACAAAGGACCGTATAATAATTGCGAAAAACCGTAAGAAAACAGATACGCCGCCATAACGCGTTGCACAGAACCGGAAGGCTCACCGAAATAAACAGCAATTTCAGCAATAACCGGAACATAGACTGTTTGAGTCATTTGCCCAACCGCAGCGAGGGCAATCAACATCAATAATAAATTAAAATTTTCAAGCTTTCTCATTTTGCTCTCAGACACTCATAATTCCCGAGCACAATATAGCGCCGCATTATTAAGGTTTAATAACGCAAACACCTGCATTCAGGATTAAATAATAGATTTTTGTTTGTTGTTTTGCCCGTTACATTGGAATTATATAACTAGCAAACAATTGAAATTGTTCTTATGTGATTAAGATAACAAAATTTATGAATTTTTCGAGCTGGAACACCATTTTAATTTTCAATGCATTGGCAGTAATATTCGCCACCTCTGTCAACTTAACTGTACATTAAAATTACCAAACCCTCCATTTGCAGAATAATCCACTAAAACACTTTATCGATAAGCATAAACAATGAACTGATCTAGTATGAAATCCTATTAAGTTCAGCAATGTATATCTTAAATAATTCACTGTGCTGAACACTTTCTCTGTGTTTTTTCGATAACAGGATACAGTTATGGCAAATTGGGTAACAGGTCGGGTAGTAGAAACCAAATATTGGACGGACACTTTATTTAGTTTAGTGGTTGATGCCCCAATTCAGCCGTTTATTGCAGGACAATTTGCCAAGCTTGCCCTTGAAGTTAATGGAGAACGCGTTGCTCGCGCCTACTCCTATGTGAATGCCCCTAGTGATAATCGACTCGAATTCTATTTTGTTATCGTCCCAAATGGTAAATTGAGTCCAAAACTTGCTGAGCTACAGGTTGGCGATACACTGCAAATCACCGATGAAGCGTCGGGTTTCTTTGTGTTAGATGAAATTCCTGAATGTCGGCATCTTTGGATGCTTTCTACAGGAACAGCAATTGGTCCATTTCTCTCCATTTTACAAGAGAACAAAGGGTTAGAACGCTTCGATAAAATCGTCCTATTACATGCCGTCCGCTACCAAAAAGACCTCAGTTACCTGCCACTAATGCAGAAGTTAGAGCGACAATTCGCAGGAAAATTACGCATTGTAACCGTAGTCAGTCGTGAACAAGTCGCCGGCTCACTGTATGGACGCGTTCCCGCATTAATTGAAGATCATCAGTTAGAGACGTTTGTGGGACTACCAATTGACGCAGAAAATTGCCACATTATGCTGTGTGGCAACCCTGAAATGGTGAGAGATACCCGCGATAAACTCAAAGACACTCATGGGCTAATAAAACATTTACGCCGTAAACCGGGGCATATTACCAGCGAGCAATATTGGTAATCGTTTTACTGCTAAGACAGGTAATCCACATTATCTGTCTTTTCTCCATAGGGATTTTCAGTTTCCATTCCCACAAAAACGCCGCAATCAATCAACATAATCATCGTAATCAACAGTGGAAGGAAGCGCCCAATTCCCCATTGCCAAATATCGGCTAATTGGCTCACATCGATGGAATAAAGTGCAAAAGCCAATACGATCAAAGCAAACCAACCTCCCGGTTTGCCTCTATCATGTAAGCGTTTGGTAAAAATCGCCGCAAGGGGATACAGTAGTAAAATAAAGAACACCACAATGACAGCATCAGGGATGGAAAACGCATTTTGCAGCAACGAAATTAGAGTTACGAGAATAAAGCAGCTGGCTATGCCTGCCCAAAAAGGTCGACGCCCAATTCTGCCTTTAAAGGAAAAAGCCCATTGTAGTAATGTCATTGTGTGTAATCCTGATACAATATTAATCTCTGAAGAATAAGTGGCAGAAAAAATGGCTCAACCAATATTCCGTTCCATGTCCATCATCATAACCGCTTTTGTATGCTATTTTCCACAAATGGCGCTGTCTCAAAAGGTACCCACTTTACCCGATACTGACTTAAGCGTGGCTTATTTGGCGCCCGATGCGCCGACCTTTAATCTCACTATTCCAGAGCTACGCAATCAGTTCAATCAAACGTATAAAGACTTGTATCTTCATGAATACAAAGTTATTGCTAGCCAAGATATCTCCGCACCCTATATCCGTGCTGCATCACGCATTAATCAGCAAATATACTCTTCCGCTGTTCTTGAGCGAGGCAGCGAGAAAATTAAAAGCTTGCAGATCACTTTGCTCCCTACTGACAATGAAGCGGATGCACAAGAGAATCGACAATTAATTGAACGTTATATTATCGCCATCATCCACCAATTTGATCCTAACGTTTCAATGGATAAAGCCCCTGAGCTAACAGCCGCACTCAACAAATTTATGGCAAATAAAAATCCAACGCGTGCTGAAGAGGCAAGATTGGGTGCGTTACGGTATATTTTGGTAAAAAGTGATAATAATGTGCTTACTTTTGCTGTTGAACCGATTAAGCTAGAGCAATAAGCACTCGAAGACGATAAGTTTTCAAAGTCAATAAATAGACTAAATGGATGATGATCACGCTCTGACAATAAGCATGATGAAAAGCAAAGCTATTATTATCCATTGTTCCTATAATGCAGGAACAGTGACAGAAACGTCTCGTTGCGCGTAATTCGTTGATCGCGTGATGAAAAACTAATTGATTAATCATTCAAACTTCTTGGTTGGAGGAAATAACATGCGACATCCATTGGTAATGGGTAACTGGAAACTGAACGGCAGCACCCAGATGGTCAATGAGCTGATTGCTGGTCTGCGTAATGAACTGAGCAGCGTTGATGGCTGTGACGTGGCGATTGCACCACCCGCTATCTACTTAACTCAAGCTAAACACGCTATTGCAGGCAGCCGCATCGCATTAGGCGCACAAAACGTTGACGTCAACCTGTCTGGCGCATTCACTGGTGAAACTTCAGCTGAAATGCTGAAAGACATCGGTGCAAAATACATCATCATCGGTCACTCAGAGCGTCGTACTTATCACAAAGAAAGCGATGAGTTCGTTGCGAAAAAATTCGCAGTGCTGAAAGAGCAAGGATTAATCCCAGTTCTGTGTATCGGTGAAAGCGAAGCTGAAAATGAAGCTGGCAAAACTGAAGAAGTGTGTGCTCGCCAAATCGATGCTGTTCTAAACACATTAGGTGCCGAAGCATTCCAAGGTGCGGTTATTGCTTATGAACCAATTTGGGCTATCGGAACAGGCAAATCAGCAACGCCAGCACAAGCACAAGCTATCCATAAATTCATTCGTAGCCACATTGCGAAGAAAGATGCCGCTATCGCTGAACAAGTCATTATTCAATACGGCGGTTCAGTTAACGCAAGCAACGCTGCTGAGTTATTCACTCAACCGGATATTGATGGTGCTCTAGTGGGTGGAGCGTCCTTAAAAGCAGATGCTTTCGCCGTCATTGTTAAAGCTGCAGCAGAAGCTAAAAAATCAAAATAATTACGTTTTATTTTTAATTAAACGCCTATTTTATTTAAATAGGCGTTTTTATTTTTAATACCCTAAGATTAAATAATAAAAACCAATATTTATAAATAATTTTAAAATTATGACATGAAAATCAAATCACAATGTTTAACTCCACATTAAAATAGTGACAATATAAATATCAGACTATCTTCACTCTCATTGGAAATAACGATAAAAAACCGAATAAACACAGACTGATAGATGCGGCGACATTAGCTAACCCACTAATTTAAATAGCTATCACATCAAAAAATAACAATAGACAATATCACGGAAGTTCATTTAGATTGCTTGCATCGGCTTGCCGATTATTTAAGAAAATAATATTTTAGTCATCACACTAATAATATATCAAAGATATCAATGAACCTTATTAATTGTAATTAAACCCTTGGACTTTCAATACAAAAACCCATATTCAATCTTTTATAATTAATTTGTGCGCCCATTGAAAATAAAATCATTAGATAATTAAAGCATTCTATAAAGGATGAATATGAAGTCTATAACAGGTTTAATTCTTAGCACAGCAATCATTTTTCCAACCATCAGTTATTCTCAATCCACTGAAGACCATTGGCGAGTCAAAACCAATGTGTATCTTGAGCTTGAAGAGTATCAAGGTCAACGAGACTCACAGAATAACAAAGTGTATGACAAAGCCAGCATGATTGGTAAGTTATCACTAACTAATCCAACATCAACGTGGTCTTTTGATCTAGAACACCGAGAATCATTAAGAAATCACGGAAAGAACTTTTCCAACTCTCGCGATTCCTACATTCGTAACCGAACCCAAATCGGAGCAACCAAACAATTTATCAAGGATAAAATCTCTAATCTCGATATCAATTTTACCTATCGCAAAGAATCAAATGATGGAACTCCAGGTACACAATCCCGTTCATCTAATAGTTTGTATTGGCTAATGCCTTCAGGTTCAATCTACCTTGATAGCAGATGGACATTTGATTTTTGGGGGGCTTTTTACTATTACAGCAATTTCTATGAAGCCAACAGCTACGAATTTGAATCAGAAGTGGGCGTGAGCTACAAACTCACCGATGATATTAAGGCCAGACTCAGTTATTACAGCGATAAAGCGTGGGATAATGAATTCACTACGCAATCTTTACAACGTCAGATTCGCCTTGGCTTACCAGTCACCATTAACCAAAACTGGAGTATTTCCCCTTATTTCCGTTATCTCATTGCTGACATTGAATACAACAATAAAGGATATACAACCCAGCAATTACGCAGCGGCTACCGCATCGGAACTCAAGTGGAATACAAAGTGACGCCTAAGTTAGCCTTATGGGCGGGCGCGGCTTACGAACCGACTAACTGGAAATACCCGAAAGGCAATGAAAAAACATCAGGGAATAGCAATAAGCAGACGATGTATCTTGGTCAATTGGGTGTGAAATATAGCTGGTAAGCTATATACCTAGCCGCCCTCCAGCTATCAAGGGCGGCTAGATACTGAATTTTTTCTCTCTCTAATGGCTAACGGCGAATGATTTCATCGAAAACTCCGCCGTTAGCAAAATGTGTTTTCTGTGCTTTTTGCCAGCCACCAAAATTGTCATCAACGGTGAGTAATTTCAATTGAGGAAATTGCCCTTGATACGCTTTCGCGACTTGAGCATCACGAGGACGATAATAATTTTTCGCGGCAATTTCTTGTCCCTTTGGCGAGTACAAGAATTCTAAATAGGCTTGTGCCACTTCACGATGATCTCGCTTGTCCACGGTCTTATCAACAACCGCAACTGTTGGCTCCGCCAAAATAGAAATACTTGGCGTGACGATTTCAAAATCCCCTTTAGCCCCTAATTCATTAATCGCTAATAGTGCTTCATTCTCCCACGCGATCAAAACATCACCAATACCGCGCTCGACAAAACTGTTCGTTGCCCCTCTCGCTCCGGAATCCAGCACTTCCACATTTTGATATAGCTGTTTTACAAATTGTTTGGCTTTTTCAGGATCATGATGATTTTTTTCTAATCCATATCCCCATGCCGCCAAATAATTCCATCGTGCTCCCCCTGATGTTTTAGGGTTTGGCGTCACGACTGAAACGTCTTTACGGATCAAATCATCCCAATCACGAATATTTTTTGGGTTATCTTTACGCACTAAAAAGACAATAGTCGATGTGTAAGGAGCTGAATTATCTGGTAGTTTTTTCAACCAACCGGAATTAATTTTGCCACTCTGGGCAATCGCATCGACATCATATGCTAATGCAAGCGTGACGACATCCGCCTCTAAGCCGTTAATAACGGAGGTTGCTTGTTTACCAGAGCCACCATGTGATTGTCGTACTGTGACGGTATCCCCTGTTTTCGCTTTCCAATAATCACCAAATTCCTGATTATATTGGCGATAAAACTCACGAGTTGGGTCATAAGAGACATTTAATATTTGAATGTCTTTCGCCCATGCCCCCGCAGTTAATAACAATAAAGAGAATGCCGCTATGGGATAGCGAGAACTTTGCCAGAAACGTACCATCATCCTTTTCTCCATTAATTGAAAACAGAATCAGGCTGACAGATACCCGCAACAACGGGAAATACCGAAAAGGTAAATCTTATACATAAGAGGAATATCGGAGGGAATATGCGTAATCTTCGCCGATATGATCAGCCTATGGCCAACCATACCGGTGAGATTTGCAATGACAGAGGAGAAAAATTAGTACAGTTTTTTCGCTGTTTCCAGCCAATCTTTCTTAAAGACGCGTTTCATGTTCATTACCGCATCAATAATATCATGGTGAACTAATTTTTCATTTTGGATCCCAACACAGCGCCCGCCATAGCCTTCAAGCAATAGCTGAATAGAATATGCGCCCATACGAGAAGCCAGAATACGGTCATAAGCCACTGGCGAGCCACCACGCTGAATATGCCCTAATACCGTCGCACGGGTTTCATGGTGAGTTTCTGCTTCAATATATTTCGCTAACTCGTCAACATCACAAACGTGCTCAGTGATCGCCACAATCGCATGACGCTTACCTTTTTCAATGCCACGCTTAATTTCAGCTAATAATTCTTCACGGTTAAATGGCATTTCTTGTTCTGGCAGCACTAAGAATTCACAGCCGCCCGCAATCGCCGCAGATAGCGTTAAATCACCACAATAGCGCCCCATCACTTCCACGATAGAGATGCGTTTATGGGAAGTGGATGTATCGCGTAAGCGGTCAATCGCTTCAACAACGGTTTCTAGCGCAGTGAAATAACCTATTGTGTAGTCTGTTCCAGCAACGTCATTATCAATCGTGCCAGGTAAACCAATACATGGGAAACCTAATTCAGTTAAGCATTTTGCACCTAAGTAAGAACCATCACCACCAATGACAACAAGTGCATCGATATGATTTTTCTTCAGGTTTTCAACTGCTATCGCACGGACTTTTTCATCACGGAATTGAGGGAAACGTGCAGAACCTAAGAATGTGCCGCCACGGTTGATCATATCTGAAACGCTATAACGGTCTAATGGCTTCATACGGTTTTCATAAAGACCGAGGTATCCATCAAAAATACCCATAACTTCCAAGCCTTCCGCTAACGCCGCACGAACCACGCCGCGAATTGCTGCGTTCATACCCGGTGCGTCTCCACCGCTCGTTAAAACCCCAATTCTTTTAATCTGCTTGACCATGATGACCTCTGATTAATGAACATAAATTGCAAATCTATGAAAAAACTACCGCACTATTTCCGCTTTCGCCTGGCAAACTGTTCCGCCTAACAGGCAGTTAATACTCACCACACCATAGTGCTGAATTGATTCACCTAGCGAAATAATACGACAGCGCAGGGATTATGCATGCGTTTTACCGCCAATTTTTATGTTTTCTTGTGATCTCGATTACATAATTTTAGCTCAAATGACGAAAATCAACCTATCGCGCACAATCATCTTACTTCGAAGTACAAATTAAGTCTCGATGATAGCATGTTAATCTATATGCGACGCCATCATTACAAGCTGAACGCGACTTTCCTATAAAAAAAGCACCCGACGGTGCTTTTTGCTATTTAGCGATTTGCCCGTAATATAAAAATTAAGTATAAAAATAACGGGTTAAATGGAAGAAAATAGGTGCGGCAAAACATAAAGAGTCAATTCTATCTAGCATTCCGCCATGCCCTTCAATAATCGCGCCAAAATCCTTAATCCCGCTATCACGCTTAATTGCAGACATACACAAACCACCCACAAAGCCCATTAACGTAATCGCCAATGACATTAACCCCGCCGCCCACCAACTAAATGGGGTGACCCAGTACAAGCAAATACCAATGAGCACCGAGCTTAATATGCCGCCGATAAACCCTTCCACCGTTTTATTTGGGCTCAACTTAGGCACGATAGGGTGTTTACCGAGTAGCTTACCGAAGACATATTGCAGCACATCAGAAATTTGCGTCACCACAATTAGGAACAGCAACAGCTTCACGTTTTCCCCTTGATACCCTTCAATATTCAGCATCAATAACGCGGGTACATGACTTAAACAAAAAACCGTGACCAACATGCCCCACTGAATTTTGGCGGTACGTTCTAGGAAATGATAGGTATCCCCAGCCAAAGCGATGCGTGTCGGTAAAAATAAGAACACAAATACAGGGACAAAAATCGAAAACATCCCGTACCATTCAATACCAACCAATACATATTGCAGCGGCAGGAAGACAAAGAAACACCAGAAAAGCGCCTCGTGATCACTACGACGCGTTGGCGCTAACGTCACAAACTCCCTTAATGCAAAGAAAGAGATCAGCGCAAATAAAATCACCACGCCAATATGACCAATCACTACCGCCAAAACGCAGATAATACACATCACCCACCAAGCACGGATGCGCGCATTCAGGTTATCAATCGTCGGATTGCTTTTCTCGCCAGAATAACGGTACGCCAAGATGCCGCCAATGACGCTGGCGACCATCAAGACACCGAAAACACCGGATAATAATAGGGCTAATTCGCCATCCCAAAGACTCATGGCATCATCTCCTCAAGTGCAGCTTTTGCTCTTTGCAAAAAATCTGCTTTATTTTCGTTTTCCGTTAACGGTGATAACGGCTTACCGACAGTTGCTGAGCAAATGATAGGAACCACGAGCTTTGTTCCTTTCGGTAGTACTCGATTTAAATTTTCCAAATACACTGGTACCACTTCAACATTGGGGTATTTTTTCGCTAAATGATAAATCCCGCTTTTGAAGCTACCGAGCTCTTCGCCATCTCCACGGGTTCCTTCAGGAAATAAAATCAGCGAATGGTTAGCGGTGAGTACCGCTTCTAGCGGTTCAAGGACAGACTCTTTAGCGGGCTTGTCCCCTTTTCTATCCACCAGCACAGCTCGAAATACGTTATTAACGAGATAACGACGAAATGACGAACCGTCCCAATAATCTTTGGCAGCAACAGGGTGAACAAAATGGCGCATTAATGGCGGTAATCCCGACCAAATCACTAAACCGTCGAGGTGACTTGAATGATTGGCATAGTAAATACGGGGAGTAATTGCAGGCTGACATCCTACCCAACGTGTACGGACTCCTGTTAATAAACGACAAGTGCCGGACAACAGCATTCCCATTCCTTTCGCCAATAGAGAAACTCGCTGTGTTTTTTCCATCTTTTTTCCTTGCTCTTTCATCGAGCACAAATAAGGCAATGATAAAAAAATTCTTAATCGTATTTTCTTAATAAGATAGGCAGCGCCGAGCAAGAGTACAACAGGATAAGTTCTGATTTGTGACTTTCTTTTTACCACCAGAATTGAGATAAAATGCAAAATATCTATAAAACCCAAACGCCAGATAAAAAATGGGGAAGCCTTAGCTTCCCCATTAATACCATTAGAGATAAAAATTATTTTTTATCTGCCTCAATGCGGTCACGAATATGTTGTGCTCGCGCATCTGATGGTGGGTGAGAATCAAACATGCTGGTTTCTTTGCTGCCCAATTTTGCTAATTTGTCAAAACCAGTCACTAAACCTTTGGTATCTACACCACGTTTTTTCAGCAGATCATAAGAGAAATCATCCGCTTGGCTTTCTTGGTGTTGAGAAAACTGAGAGTTAACCAGTTTTTGACCCAGCTCACCTAATTGTGAAGAACTTAATTGAGTCGCTACATCGTTACCTGATGCCGCTACCGCGGTACGAGCGGCTACCGCTGCATAAGCAACTTGCATCGCTTTACGGGTATGACCTAAAGCAACGTGACCCATTTCATGCCCCAGAACGCCTTCAACTTCGTTGTCGTTCATGATATCCATCAGACCGCTGTATACACGTACACAACCATTTGCCATCGCCCATGCATTGACATCTTTAGTCATGTAAACTTTATAGTTAACTGGCGTTCCTTCAACTTCACTACCCAACGCTTTAGCAATTTTGTTTAAGCGTTGTGTGTATTTGCTTGAAGCTGGTGCAATTTTGTTTTCTGCATCCATTTCTTTACAAGCATCATCGCTGAATTTTTTAACATCTGCATCAGATAATGTTGCAGCTTGGAATAATTGCATTCCAGAGTTGGTCATCAGCCCAGTGTCCATACTCTTACAACCCGTCATAATGACCGCAGAAACTGCGACTGCAACAAGCGCCTTCATTTTCATCTTATTTTTTTCCTTGCTAGAAAACTCTATTACTATTTTTAATAAACCATTCGAGGCTACAGCCTAAAGATTCTTTTTAAAATCACAATAAGAATAAAGCCATTAAATAAGTAATCTATGAATTCGATAACAATTTTATTCGAAGAGTGAAATTATCAGAATTATCCGCTAACTAAATAGTCGTGAATTGACGGAGTTGCATCACTCTAAAATAACTTGAATGGCTTTGTAGTGTTATCTTTCAAATAGTTCGATAACACAAAAATCGCCAAATAGTTCAGCTGAGGCAATGTATTGTGCAGGTACACTCTCTTTTTGCACCAATAAGGTTTCAAAATCATTTAGCACCCAGTGTTTCCCATCAACTTGCACATCTAACTTACCCTGTAAATTAAAAATCAGTACACAGTGACCATGGCTAATCCATGATGTTACCGACTCGCTGGATACCCACTGTAGGCGCGCTAGATACTTTTCAGGGTTATAAATCACATTAAAATCGCGGATGGCTTCATTGATTAATTCGGCATACACATCACTTTCACCATGAAAGGCATGAAACTGTTTTTGTAATAAAGAAACGGGCGGGTTGTTATCTATCTGCAATACCATCCCAGAGCCTTCAAGCACCCCAATTATCCGTTGCTTGTTCGGAAAATATGAAAATGGACCTGCTGATTTCACATCCGCAATCGACACCCGCCAATCAAAGTTTTCTAACCCTTCACCGTGGCTTCGCGCCAGCTCTAAAGTGAATCCCTGACCATTTTTCCATGGCATTTTTTTATAATCTTGAGATGTTAGTATTTGGATCATGGCGCAGTATGACCTCTGTTGATGAACGAAAATGTAATTTGCAAGTGCACAGATAGTACGCGGAAAGTGAATGTATAGACAACCTAAAATGAGGCTGATAAAAAAAAAGCCCCTAAAAGGGGCTATAAAGACAGGGATGGTGTCTATGGCAAGGAAAAACTTCAGTTATTGCTACTTCACTACTTACTTCAAAAATCAACGATCAACTCAAAACTCAACTACAGGCTTTAAAAACTCAACTACAATCACTACTAGGATCTCTACTGCTTCACTTGATACTCAACGAACTTATGCTGATTAATCTGCTCAAGTTGCGCCTTCTGTTCTGGCGTCAGTAACTGGTAAAGTTCATGATGGATGCGAGCCATCTCAACGCGTTCATCCAGTTCTTTTTGCAATTGTTTCTCAAGTTGCGCTCGGACAGCTTTATCGTCAAAGCGATCCGCTATAATAAGTTTGTGTAATGACTCACGTTCTTGTATTGAGTCAACATTTTCAACATGGCGATGGCGTTGTGTTGCCATTAAGTCGCGAAGCTGTTGACGCTGTTTTTCACTCAACGTGATACCATTAAACATAAATTCACTGGCACGTTCGTCGCTATTTAATGATTCAGGAAGCTGAAATTGAATAGCGATATGTGTTGTTTGTAGTGGCTGGTCAGGCTGCATTTGTAGCACTAATGAGGGTTCATCATTACTACTACTTTCTGATGCTTCACCAAACGCGGCGACTGGACCGAAAACAAATGCAGAAGCTAAAACGTATGCGGCTGTTTTATGTACTGAACTGTGTTTTGTTCTGTGTACTATTCTTTGCATTTAGATACCTTGTCTCCGAACGATGCTCGTGATTCAATGGAGATAAATATACGCGGTCGGCTGCAAACTAGCGTCAGAGCATGTAAAAGAACGTAAAGTCATGGAATCGTGAAGATTGTTATCGTATTTTGGCAGTTGGAGGACTTAATTAATGCATAAAATCCTATTAGTTGATGACGACCGTGAACTCACGTCGCTCTTAAAAGAACTGCTGGAAATGGAAGGTTTCAATGTTGTCATCGCCTATGATGGTGAACAGGCATTACAGCAAATCGACTCATCCATTGACCTATTATTACTCGATGTCATGATGCCGAAGAAAAACGGTATTGAGACCTTAAAAGAGTTACGCCAAATTCACCAAACGCCTGTCATTATGTTAACGGCGCGCGGTAGTGAATTAGATAAAGTATTGGGCTTAGAGCTCGGTGCGGATGACTATTTACCTAAACCATTTAACGATAGAGAGTTAGTGGCGCGTATTCGTGCGTTACTACGCCGCTCAAATTGGAGCGAGCAAACTCAAGGGGATAATAGCAACACCCCAACGTTACAAGTGGACAAATTGCAGCTGAATCCAGGTCGTCAAGAAGCTAGCTTCGATAACGAAATCCTTGATTTAACAGGCACTGAATTTACGTTGCTTTATCTATTAGCGCAGCATTTAGGACAAGTGGTTTCGAGAGAACATTTAAGCCAAGAAGTGTTGGGCAAACGCCTCACACCATTTGACCGTGCTATTGATATGCATATTTCCAATTTGCGCCGCAAACTCCCAGAACGCACCGACGGTCAACCTTGGTTTAAAACCTTGCGTGGTCGCGGCTACTTGATGGTTTCTGCCACATGATCAACAGCTTAACCGCTCGAATATTTGCGATTTTCTGGTTTACCCTCGCACTCGTCTTAATGCTCGTGCTGATGGTGCCCAAGCTCGACTCTCGGCAGCTCACTGTCCTGATGGAAAGTGAGCAACGCCAAGGGGATATGCTTGAACAGCATATCGAAGCTGAACTCGCCCAAGCACCCATGAACGACCTACTTTGGTGGCGACGAATCTCTAACGCCATCAAAAAATGGGCGCCCCCAGGTCAACGCTTGATCATTGTGACTAGCGAAGGTCGGGTAATTGGTGCAATGCCGAGTGAAATGCAAGTGATCCGTAATTTTATTGGTCAATCCGATAATGCGGACCACCCGAAGAAGAAAAAGTATGGGCGCGCAGAAATTTTGGGCCCATTTTCGATTCGAGACGGTGAAGATCACTACCAACTGTATTTAGTTCGACCGGCGAGTAGTCCACAATCAGACTTTATTAACCTCTTGTTTGACCGACCATTTTTACTCTTGATTGCCACCATGTTAATCAGTGCACCACTGTTATTATGGTTATCATGGAGCTTGGCTCGCCCTGCCCGTAAATTAAAAATGGCGGCAGATGATGTGGCAAAAGGTAATTTACGTCCGCATCCCGAGCTAGAATCTGGTCCGCAGGAATTTTTATCTACGGGCAACAGTTTCAACCAAATGATCAGTGCGTTAGATGGCATGGTCACTGCCCAGCAGCGACTTATTTCTGATATTTCGCACGAGCTGCGTACTCCGCTCACTCGGCTACAGCTGGCGACTGCATTATTACGTCGCCGCCATGGTGAGAGTAAAGAGCTGGAGCGCATCGAAACGGAAACTCACCGTTTAGACAGTATGATCAACGACCTACTCGTTTTATCTCGCAGTCAGCACAAAAATGAAATTCTCCGCGAACACATCAAAGCTGATGAGTTATGGGGAGATATTCTGGATGATGCAAGCTTCGAAGCGGAGCAGATGAACAAAACACTGGATGTCACGTCACACCCAGGTCCATGGCCGTTATATTGTAATCCATCCGCCATTGGCAGTGCGTTTGAAAACATCGTGCGTAACGCACTTCGTTATTCAAACACCCATATTGCGGTTGATTTCAAAGAAGAAAATAACGGTATTCTGATTACTGTCGATGATGATGGTCCTGGCGTCAGCCCAGCTGACCGTGAGCACATCTTCCGTCCGTTCTATCGTACAGATGAAGCGCGAGATAGAGAAACTGGCGGCACAGGGCTTGGCTTAGCGATTGTTGAAACGGCAATCTCCCAGCATAAAGGCTGGGTGAAAGCGGACGACAGCCCATTGGGCGGGTTACGCCTACAGATTTGGCTGCCAGAGCACGGTCGTTAATTTTCTCTCCTTATTGAGATTGAGGTCTTTGGTGCTGATGTGCCAAAGACCTTTTTTATATATCCGCCATATATTCCTATCATATTCCGACAAATATTCCTTTCATCGTACAAAGCTGTAGATAATTAATCTTCCAGAACAAACAAAATGATTATATTAATTCCTCAATCGTTTGATGATATTTGCATATTCGGGTTTGCTGCATAAACTAATAAGTAACAAAAATGCTCAGACAATTCTTATAAATATTATATTTCAACAACTTCATCATTGTTCGAGCATTTATCTTTATCTACACCATACGAGCGTGTTCTTCTGAAATATTAATAACATACATCAAGTCACACGTGTCATTATCATTATTTTTTATACTATTTAACCGTGTACAGGCTTTTCCTTAACTATCGCCTCAACCTCTACCCACCATTAAGGCTTTTATCAATATATCGACCAATCTCAAACTTTACACTTAAAATGGAATGATATGCTATAGAATGATGAGTTAACTCCAGATAATGACGCAGAAATTCTACGCACAGTAGTGATTTCTAGGAGCCTCACATCGATAGTCACCCCGATACTTTAGTGCTATTATTAAGGGCTTTTGATTGATCGTGCTTACGGCACAAATCAACCTATACGGGAAAGCTATCATAAGCAGTGTTTATTAATTGAGCATTTCAGCAAAAAATGCAGTATTTTCAATTAATAAGTACTAAAATTGAAAATCTAATGGCGCTCTGGGACCCGATAACCCAGTGCGGTAGCTATGCCATTACTAAGATAGTATCTTATATTCAGGCTATATATTATTTCTCATGCATAAATTTCTAACATATCTTTCATCGTTATGGATAACCACTGCATTCTCTGCTTTTTTAGCCTTTTTATTTCAAACAGGTTTAGCAAGGCTATTAACGCCAAAAACTTTAGGTGAATTTAACTCAACTCTTGCATACTTATTAGTTTTTGGTGCAATTGCAGGGTTTGGTGCTGATAATTCTTTATTAAAGATTTTTGGAAAAGGCTCTAAATATGGAAATAAATATGGCTTAAGTATTATTTGCTATGCTATATTAACAACATTAATCAGCTTTATTTTATTAATATTAGTTACATTTTCATTCTTCCCTAATATGAATCTAAGTAACCTAATAATATTAAGTCCAACACTTTTAGCACTTACATCCTTTAATATTCAGTCCGCCGTTCTTCAAATAGAAGAAAAATATCACCAACTTGGGGCGTTGCAAATATTTAATAATGGAGTGAGACTATGTTGTCTCTCGTTTCTCTATTTTGGAATTGTAAATAACAATGATATATATTATTTATATTCATTGTCATCAATGCTTATATTCCTTATATCAATAAAGTCATTCCTGAAATTATATAAAGGAAATATTTTAAAAAATGATATTTGTTATTCGAGAATTAATATCGAAAGAATAAAAATAATATCTAAAACTTCAATTCCATTTGGTTTAGCTTCAGTTGCCCATACTATATATTTTCAATGTGTTATCTTTTTATTATCATACTTAAGCAGCCCCGAAATGGCTGGTTTTTATAGTGTTGCATTTAATATAATTATAGCAACCTACCTATTCCCAGCTATTATATATCAAAGAATTTTACTACCTAAAATTCATAGATGGTCCAATATAGATCCAAAGAAAATGCTTACCGTTTATCAGACTGGTAATGGCATAATGCTAACTATTGGATTATTGATTTCAGTTCCAATAATTTATTTTAGTGATCAGATTATTAACTCTCTATTTGGTGAGCAATATAAGCAAGCAGCAACTTACTTATCATTACTTGCCATATGTATTCCTATCAGATTTCTTATTTCTGGATTAGGTGCTATTTTATCAACAGGAAACTTAATAAAATATAAACTTTACTGCATGTTGATTATAGCAATTATTAATGCCGTCTTGAACATTATATTCATCCCTATTTTTAGCATCTATTCTGCTATATTTATAGCCATCCTCTCTGAAATATTATTAGCAACACTATTTCTTGTGGTTATATATTTCAAATTATACGGAAAAGATACTTTTAATAATTGGTTTTGTTTTTTAAAAGGGTTTAAAAATGTTAGCGAAAATTAAGTCTATCGGTAGATGCGTACTTAGTTTATATGGTTTTATGTATGATTGGATCAGATACGTCAATAACAATGGTTGGAAAAAAAACCTACATGATAAATCATTTAGAAATTACTATATTGTAAAAGTTTATCATACCTTAGAAAAAAGTATGAGTTATAAGGAGAAACGCAAAGGAGCTGCATATAGTAATGCTTTATTATTACTTGATATTCTAAATCATGTTGATAAAAGCAACCCAGGATTTCATGACAAAATAGCAGCGGAAGTACTGCGCAATTTTTGTCAATCTGAAGTCAATAGGGACGATAAAAGGTTTAATGAAATTGAACAAAAAATACCTCCATTAAGTCCTTCTAGTATTACATCAGGCACAAAAATAATTAATAAAGAAGACTTTTTTAGAGGAAAACTCAATAGCCCTGAAGATTTTTTTAACTCTAGATATTCCTTAAGAGAGTATTCTGAAGAGCCAGTTCCACAAGAAGTCATACTTCGAGCTTTATCATTAGCTCAAAAAACACCATCCTCTTGTAATATGCAAGGTTGGCATACCTATATTATTTCTAATCCAGAGAAACTAAAAAAAGCCTTAGAGCTTCAATCGGGTAATCGTGGTTTTGGGCATAAGGTTCGAGGTCTACTAATTTTAACATTTGATCAGACTCCATTCATATCCTCTTCTGAAAGATATCAACACTGGATTGATGGAGGTCTACATTCGATGTCTATAGTTTATGCTCTACATTCTCTG
Source organism: Providencia sp. PROV208 (assembly GCF_028479465.1). Classification (NCBI taxonomy): domain Bacteria; kingdom Pseudomonadati; phylum Pseudomonadota; class Gammaproteobacteria; order Enterobacterales; family Morganellaceae; genus Providencia; species Providencia sp. PROV208. The sequence goes on from NZ_JAMPNS010000022.1 coordinate 64,619, forward strand.
GGTGTTGCTAGCTGTTGCTTAAATTGGAGTGAAGACCCCAAAAGAGATATTTTATTAAGAAAAGAACTAAATATAAAAAATCAACATTCTATATTAATGATGTTATCTTTTGGATATCCAGAAAATATAAATAATGTCTGTGCATCTCCAAGACGTCCAATCAATGAATCAATAACGGTAGTTAAATAAAATGAAACGAATTGGAATAATTACAATACACCGCGCAAATAATTACGGTGCTTTTTTACAAGCATTTGCAACACAGGAAGTTTTAAAAAAATATGGTTATGTCGAAATAATTGATTACGAAAATAAAAAACTAGAGAGTAGTTTTTCATTAATAAGAATAGATTTAACATCGCCTAAATCTATCCTTAGTTCTATTAAAGATATTCTAAGAATCATTCCTAGATTCCGAGTAATAAAAAAATTCAAATTAGATATTGAGCAAAAATTCAATCTGTCTAAAAGACTAAATGATAATAACATAAGTGATTATGCAAATGATCACTATGATGTATTAGTATCTGGTAGCGATCAAATTTGGAACCCAACCTGTGTTAGTAGTAATGGAGATATAAATTCAATATATTTTTTAAACTTTGGTAATGACAATATAAAAAGAATTTCCTATGCATCATCGATGGGTAACTTTAAAATAAAGAAAGAAAATACAACTACAATTACCAATTTATTAAAGAAGTATGAATATTTATCTGTTAGAGAAAAAGAAACATGTAAGGATATAGAAAATTTAATTCATAATAATGTTAGTCATGTCTTAGACCCTACTCTACTACTAGACAAAGATGATTGGCTAGGCCGTTTTCCCGAAAAATCAAGCCGCATAGAAAAAATGGTTGACAAAAATTATGTATTGTTTTATTCCGTTCCAAAAATAAAGGAATCACGATTAGCTGTCGAATACTTTTCAAAAAAAATCGGATATGAAATAATATCCATAGATCAAGATATTTATCCATATTATAAAGCTCAGAATAAAATTAGAGATGCTAGTATTAGTGAATTCTTACACCTATTTAAAAATGCAAAGTATATTATTACAGATTCATTTCATGGTGTTTGCTTTTCATTAATTTTTAGAAAAGATTTTTATGTAATCCATCCAGGAAATTTATCAAATAGAATAGAAAGCTTATTAGAATCTATATCCCTCTCTGACCGTCTAATAAAAAATCATTATGATATTGAAAAAAATGGCATTGTATCTATAAACTATAATGATTTAGAGGATAAAATTAGATTCATTATTCAAAACTCCAAATCTTATTTACATAATGCTCTTAGCTAATTCGATTAAAATACTATCTTCCATAATAGTAAAAAATAATATAATTAATAATCATGAGTAAATAATGTTAATATTTTACACGCTACCATTCGCCTTTTTCTTATTACACATATTATCTTATTTTTATTGGCTGTATAATGGAAACTTAGATTATATATTTTTCGGTTCACTGATTAAATATCCATATAATGACCAAATAATAAAAGAGACTTATATTTTTAATTTGATGATTTTCCTATCATACTTATTGGGTGTTTTTTCCGCAAAATCCTTTTATAAAACTAAAAAAGTTTCGAAAGTCACCGTTTCTCCTTTAAAAGAAACATCATTTTCACGCCTCTTAATATCATTACTATATGTTTTTATAATAATTAATTTTTCTGTTTTTCTCTCTTCATGGGGAAACTATGCCAGTATAAATAAAATAAAAGAATCATATAATTTCATTTTTGAATTAAGAGTTTTAATTAACATACTTTTTTTATTTATCATACTCAATCATATAAAAATGAGTACGCATTTAAAAATACTGACATTGTTCTATTTTTTTAGCATATGTGTATTACAAGCCAGGTCAGTTATATTTGAATTTATATTTATTGTGGCAATTCCATTTTTAATCACTAGAAAAATAAACTTAAAAATATTCTTATTTCTATGTATAACACCCTTCATTCCTAACTTAATTGTTGCATTTAGGTTCATAAACACTTACTCAATAACAGAAATCATAAGCTATCTATTTAGCTTTGAATATTTAACATTATTTAATTTAATTGTATCAGAAGCTATACTAAAATACTCTGATATGCATGAATTCCTATTAGGTAGTTCTTATTCTAATTCTATCGCACTAGTTATACCATCTTTTATCAGAGATATTTTTGATATATCAATTAATCATAATGTAGAAATAGATGCTGTTAGATATTCAGCCGGTGTTCATGGCGGAGGATTCTCTTTAATTGGAGAGTTATTTATGAACTTTGGGTATTATTCTGTAATATTTGTATTTTTATACTCGATAATAATAAACTCCTTCTTATATCGTATAGTTTGGAAATACTCACTTTATATGAAAGTGTCCTTCATAGAATGTATAGTACCATTGATTCTTATTATGACAATTTTATCATTACGTAATGATACTGCACCATTAATAAAATACACAATTCAACTCTTAATTATTTCAGGAAGTATCACATTTTTAGTCAAACACTCTCGCTTTTATAGTAAAATATAATTTAGCTTAGTAACTCCCTAGGAATAAAAATTTAAATATGCTTGAAAAGGAGAGAAAATGTTAGTTGGCATCCATGCAGTTAATATTAATACTGGCGGAGCATTAGTATTACTTTGTGAGATATTAAAAAGAATTGAACCCTTTTGTACACGAATTGATGTTTATACTCATGTAAGCTTTGACACTACTCAAATTAAATTTAAAAGTTCTAAAATAAATTACTTACATAAAAAACACTTAATCCTTTCCCTATTCTTCCCTAATAAATATGACCGTTCTTTATTCTTTGGTAATCTCCCTCCATTAAATTACGTAAAAAACTCCACCACATATATACATAATATTTACCTTACAACATCTATCGACAAACAAGTAAACCTTCCACTAAAAATGAAGTTGAAATTTTTCTTGTTAAGAAAATACATTAATTTTTTCAAAAAAAACTCTCAATTTTTAGTTTGTCAAACAAGAAATATGAAGCATTTGTTTTCAAAATTTTATAATAGCGAAATTTATATTTCTCCATTTTATAAAGAGTTAAAAAAACATCCGACTGAAATAAAGTATGATCTGTGTTTTATTGGATTACCAAGTCATCATAAAAAATATAGCTTCCTTCTAGACTGTCTTGAAATAATTTCCAAACATGATGTTAAACTTTCAATTTTCGTTACCGTTCCATTTAATAGTGGCTTCAATGAAATATTAGAAAGAATAGACTCTATTAATAAAACTAAAAATATAAAAATAACAAACCTTGGTTTAATTTCATCAGAAAAAATAAATGCAGTATATAATTCATCTAAAGCTTTAATATTTCCATCATCCACTGAAAGCTTTGGACTACCCCTGATAGAAGCATCTCTATTAGATATGAACGTTTTTGCTCCAAATTTGATTTATGTGAAAGATGTAATATCAGATTTTATCGAGATAAAATTAAATGATGCGAACTACACTGCAAATAAAATAATAGAATTCATACAGAATCCTAATGACTTTCCAAAAGCAAAACTAAAAGCTAAAAATGATTTCCCTAGTCAATTCCTCATAGGGAAAGGATATCAGTAATAGTTACTTTATTATATTAATACAAACTTTTATAATTTATGGTGATTAAAAATGCCACCTAGCTTGTCAATAATTATTCTTACATTAAATGAAGAGCTTCATATAAAACGTTGTTTAGATTCAATAATACCAATTACTAAAAATATTTTTATTATTGATTCAAACTCAACTGATAACACAGTTAAAATTGCTGAAAGTATGGGTGCAACTGTCTTAAAACATGATTGGCCAGGAAATCATGCATTACAATTTCAATGGGGTCTAGATAATTGTAATATTAATACTGATTGGGTTATGAAGCTTGATGCAGATGAATATATTTCCATCGAATTAGCTAATGAAATAAAGGAAAAATTAAATCATTTACCTTTGGATGTAAGCGGAATTAATCTTAAAAGACGTGTTTATTTTCAAAATAGATGGATTAAACATGGTGGATGTTATCCTATAAAATTACTACGTATATGGAGACATAATCATGGTTATATGGAAAATAGGTGGATGGATGAGCATGTGAATTTAATAAAAGGGAACACTATTGAATTTGATTATGATTTCTCTGATAATAATCTAAATGATTTAACATGGTGGACTCAAAAACATAATGGCTATGCAACAAGAGAAGCTATTGATGTCTTAATCTCATTATATGATAGTGACGAATCAAACTCACTAAAACCCTCCTGGGTAGGAACTCAAGCTCAAGTAAAAAGAAAATTAAAGAATACATATATAACACTCCCCTTATTTATTCGCCCATTTATATATTTCATATACCGATACTTTATAAAATTAGGATTCCTAGATGGAAAACCCGGATTAGTTTGGTGTATTCTTCAAGGATTTTGGTACCGTTTTTTAGTTGATGCAAAAATTTACGAAATAAAAAATAAATATTTAGTTAATGATAAAAAATCTTTAGCTTCATTCATAGATAGTTATTTTTATAAAAAAAAATAATTATCTAAAATGTGACCCAAATTAATACTATTAGAGATGAAAATCCTATGTTTAATAATAAAACTTTAATGATAACTGGTGGAACAGGTTCTTTTGGAAATGCTGTTTTAGATCGTTTTTTGAATACCAATATTAAGGAAATACGTATATTCTCACGCGATGAAAAAAAACAAGATGATATGCGTAAAAAGTATAACAGCAGTAAAATTAAATTTTATATTGGTGATGTTCGTGACTATCAAAGTATTTTAAATGCTACTCGTGGTGTTGATTATTTATACCATGCAGCAGCTTTGAAGCAAGTTCCTTCCTGTGAATTCCACCCTATGGAAGCAGTTAAAACAAATATTCTAGGAACAGAAAATGTTTTAGAGGCAGCAATTCAAAATAAAATTAAGCGAGTCGTTTGCTTAAGTACAGATAAAGCAGTCTATCCTATAAATGCAATGGGAATATCGAAAGCAATGATGGAAAAAGTAATCATTGCTAAATCTCGTAATGTTGACCCAAATGAAACTATTATCTCTGCCACACGGTATGGAAATGTAATGGCATCTCGAGGCTCCGTTATTCCATTGTTTTTACGTCAGATCATTAATGGGACACCAATAACTATCACCGACCCTAACATGACTCGTTTTATGATGACTCTTAATGATGCTGTTGATTTAGTTCTTCATGCATTCAGCCACGGAGAAAATGGTGATATTTTTGTCCAAAAAGCACCAGCGGCTACAATTGATACTTTGGTCCAAGCTCTTCTTGAAATTACAAACAAGCCTAACCATGAAGTGAATATTATAGGGACTCGCCATGGTGAAAAGCTTTATGAAGCCTTATGCAGTAAAGAAGAAATGTTTGCAGCTCAAGATCAAGGTAACTATTATCGAATTCCATCAGATAACCGCGATTTAAATTATTCCAAATACCATGATACAGGGGAAAGAGACCTCTCTACCATTGAAGATTATAATTCACATAATACTGAGCGCTTAGACATTAACGGCATGATAAAGCTTTTACACAAACTTGATTTTATTGCTGATATCAAGGCTGGAAGCTTAGTTGTTCCTGAAGGTGTATAATGAAAATACTTGTAACGGGAGCTAATGGATTTATTGGAAAAAATCTATGTATTATGCTTCGAGAGAATGGTTATCAAGATATTATCGAAATCAATCGAGAAACGCCATTAAATGAATTTAAACATCATTTATGTAATTCTGATTTCATTTATCATCTCGCAGGCGTAAATAGACCTGAACATGAAGACGAATTTTTTGAAGGCAATGCAAGTTTAACTAATTTTATTATAGAGCAGCTGCAGCAGTCTGGAAAAAATTCTCCATTAGTCATTACTTCATCTACTCAAGCAGATAAAGATAATGCCTACGGGAAAAGTAAACGCCTAGCTGAGCTTGCAGTTCAACAATATGGCGCGAAAACACAATCGCCTTATTTTATTTATCGGCTACCCAATGTCTTTGGTAAATGGTGTAAACCAAACTACAATTCATTTGTAGCAACATTTTGTCATAATATACTCAATGACTTAGATATTACAGTTCATAATCCTAACGCGCCTGTTACACTAGTTTATATTGATGATGTATGCCGTAGTCTTATATCTTTGCTATCTAGTGAAAATGAACCTGGTTTTAAACAAGTTCAACCGGAGTACTCAACAACAGTTGGAGATGTTGCTGAAAAAATTCAGGAATTCAAAGAAAGTCGAAATAGTTTAATTATAGATAATGTTGGTATTGGTTTGACTAGAGCGCTCTATTCTACCTACCTCAGTTATATGAGACCTATACAGTTTAGTTACACCGTACCTATATATAGTGATCAACGCGGCTCGTTCAGCGAGATGCTCAAAACTAAACAATCTGGGCAATTTTCATTTTTTACAGCTCTACCAGGAGTTACTCGTGGTGGGCATTATCATCATACTAAGAATGAAAAATTTCTAGTTTTAAAAGGTAGGGCATTATTTAAGTTTAAAAATATTTCTACTGGTGAATATTATGAAATGACAATTGATAGCTCTTCGCCAGCTATTGTTGAAACAATTCCTGGTTGGTCACATGACATCACTAATATTAGCAATGAAGAGATGGTCGTGATGCTTTGGGCGAATGAAATATTTGATCGTAATATACCAGATACATACTCTTATCCATTATAAGAACTGTAAAATAAGATTGAAAAATGAAAAAACTAAAAGTTATGTCAGTAGTAGGTACTCGACCTGAAATTATTCGTTTATCTCGCGTTTTAGCAAAGTTAGATGAATACTGTGAGCATATCTTGGTGCATACTGGTCAAAATTATGATTTTGAACTAAATGAAGTCTTTTTTAATGACCTTAATGTTCGCAAACCTGATTATTTTTTAAATGCTGCAGGTAAAAATGCTGCAGAAACCATTGGTCAAATCATCATTAAAATTGATCAGGTACTAGAAAAAGTACAACCTGATGCAATGTTAGTTTTAGGTGATACTAATTCCTGTATTTCCGTTATTCCAGCTAAACGCCGAAAAATACCTATATTTCACATGGAAGCAGGAAATCGCTGTTTTGACCAAAGAGTTCCAGAGGAAACTAATCGGAAAATTGTTGACCACACTGCTGATATAAATCTTACATACAGTACAATAGCTAGAGATTATTTATTAGCTGAAGGACTCCCCCCAGATCGTGTAATCAAAACAGGTAGCCCCATGTTTGAAGTTCTTCACCATTATATGCCTCAAATAGAAGCATCGAATGTCTTATCTAGATTAAACCTCAAACAGAAACAATTTTTTGTTGTGAGTGCTCATCGTGAAGAAAATGTTGATTCACCAAAACAGTTATCTAAACTTGCAGAGACTTTAAACACGGTTGCTGCTCATTACGATTTACCTATTATCGTATCTACTCACCCTCGCACTCGTAACCGGATTGAGCAACAAGGATTAAAGTTTCATCCTAATATACAGCTATTAAAACCATTAGGCTTTCATGATTATAATCACCTACAAAAGAGTGCAAAAGCTGTTTTGTCTGACAGTGGTACAATTAATGAAGAATCATCAATTATGAACTTTCCTGCTGTAAATCTTCGAGAAGCACATGAAAGACCAGAAGGGATGGAAGAAGCAGCTGTAATGATGGTAGGTATTAATGTTGAACGAGTAATGCAGGCATTAAATATTTTAGAGAAACAAGCTCGAGGCGAAGAGCGATCACTTCGATTGGTTGAAGATTATAGTATGCCCAATGTATCCGATAAAGTAGTACGCATCATTATTTCATATACCGATTATGTAAAACGAGTTGTTTGGAAAGAATACTAATGCGCCTCGCTCTTATTATTGATGATTATTTACCACATAGTACTCGTGTTGGGGCAAAAATGTTCCATGAGCTTGCTTGTGAGCTTTTTAATAGTGGGCATCAAGTAACCGTCATCACGCCAGGTTTTTCTCAAGATAAACTATTGAAAGAAGACAGTATTGATAATATCACTATCTGGCGATTCAAAAGTGGAAAAATTAAAAATATTAATAAAGCTAAAAGAGCCTTAAACGAAACATTGATTTCTTATCGAGCATGGAAAGCTATCAATAATAAAGTGAAAGAAAATACTTTTGATGGTGTTATTTATTATTCTCCCTCTATATTCTTTGGTTCTCTCGTAAAAAGAATAAAGAGTATCTGTGAATGTCCTTCTTATTTAATTTTACGTGATTTATTTCCTCAATGGTGTATTGATTCTGGGCTCATTAAAAAAAATTCATTATTGGAAAAATATTTCCGATACTTTGAAAAAATTTCATACGAAAATGCCGATACAATTGGATTAATGTCTGAAAAAAATATAGAAGTTTTTGAATCATATAACCCTGAATATAAAACACACTTATTAAGAAACTGGGCTTCACTAAAAAAAACTCAACCACTGAACTATTACAAAAAAAAATTAGGGTTACATGAAAAGATAATTTATTTCTATGGTGGCAATATTGGTCATGCTCAAGACATGACTAACTTGTTAAGACTAGCTAAAGGAATGAAAGAATATAAAAATGCTCATTTTTTATTTGTTGGGCAAGGTGATGAAGTTAATTTAGTTAAACATTTAATAATTGAATGGGATCTAACAAATACAACACTCCTTCCCTCAATTAATCAAGATGAATTCAAAAAGTTACTTGCAGAGGTAGATGTTGGTCTTTTTTCTTTAGACAAAAAACACTCCTCACATAATTTCCCCGGAAAACTTCTGGGGTATATGGTTCAATCACTGCCTATACTTGGTAGTGTTAACTATGATAATGACCTGATGCCTCTCATTAATAACTCAAAGGCTGGCTACGTTCATGTTAATGGTAACGATGACGATTTATTACAATCAGCGATTAAACTATATAAAGACCATGAACTTAGATTGCACCTTGGTAATAATGCGATGACTTTACTTAAAAGTGAATTTGATGTAACTCATATCGCAAGATCCATTGTTAATAAATTAGGTAACCAACCATGTTACGAATTGATAACCAGATCGTAGAGAAATTATATTTAGAAGCAAAAAATAGTCCTAGAAAAAGATCACACTATTTATTGCATAAATCACATCAAGATAAGGTACAGCGACTACTCATTGGTTTTGTAAAAGGTAGTTATGTAGAGCCTCATTTCCATGAATTACCACATCAATGGGAATCTTTTTTTGTTTTAGATGGTAGTTTAAGACTTACCATATTAGATGAAGATAAAAATATAAAAAGCACCGAAGTAATCGGCTCTGGAACATCAATATACGCAGTTGAGATTCAACCAAATGAAATTCACAGTCTAGAATGTTTATCAGATAATGCTTTATTATTAGAAATAAAAGAAGGCCCATTTGACCCTAATTTTGCAAAGAAACTAATTTAGTTCATTTTCTCTAAAAAACAGTTAGCCCTATTTTTAATCACATCAACTACAATAGATTACCACA
>NZ_JAMPNS010000023.1:0-59827 GCF_028479465.1 Providencia sp. PROV208
AATCATAATTCAAATCAATGCGTATTTATCTGTTTACAGGTCATGGAACATGGGTAATATCGCAGAATAAAGAAAGTAAGATTGTTGGTGATAAAATTATGGTGTTTGAGCTATTCAGTGACATTAGTGCATCCTGTTCAAATTTCTTCTATCTGGAAACGAAGTGTGAGGATATCGGAGCGCTTCAATTGATCTATATGATTGAGGGTGACAGAGTAAAAATAAGGTATATTACCGCTTGTTTTTTGTGGCAATGAATCTTGTAAGGACTAAAATGATAGCTTTATAGTGTGCGCGGTAATGAAAATAATCATTTCACGACAGTGAAATAATAATGGTATCAAGCTTATCAAACCCAATATTGTTTATAAAACGATAAAAAATCTTTAATTTAAGAGCTTTAGCATTAATCTACTGGCGATTGCACCAGATACTTCGCTAATCCTTGCTAAATTTACTGCTAACCGTTTGTAGCAGATTTATGAAAAATTCTTCGGCAGTGAAAATTTAGACGACGCATTCAAACAGTGCTTCAATGCAGAGCAGAAAGAAGAGTAACTACACATAAATTCAATGCTAAATTCAAAATCAATACACCTCAACTTATTCTTGAGCAAAACAACTCTCCAAGTACTATAAATTACCGATGATGATTTAAAATATGAAAATATCTAATATATACCTCCGTAAGCATTAGTTAATTAATACAATAAAACCAATATGATAAATACTTTCCACCATTAGTCTATTCATTAACCAGCTCACCCCATCTCATCTATTGACTTCAAACTGATTAGAAAAGCTAGAAATAATAATTCAACCTAAATAAAATAAGTTATGTGTTATTAAATTTTATAACATAAGCCACTGTCAGATTATGTAATAGCAATTATTGTATTAATTGGTAAAATACAAAACTACGGTGAATAGTATCCCATTAATCCTGAACCCAAAAATCAATCAAAATATTTTTAGGCACCTTATTAGGCACTTTTGAAAAGTTGAATTGAACATTAGTACTATAAAATCATTTAGTTAAGCAACGAATTCAGACTCCGCCAGCCACCAAATTTTAACTGTCAGTGATGTGACAACAACTTTAAAAACAATAAGTTAGCAAAGTTGGACGGACAGCAACATGACCCAGAATGGACTTTGAAATGCACATTTAATGCACGTGCACTAGAAGAATAAAAAAGCTCACTCCGGTGGGCTTTTTTGTTATCTACCAAGCACTAAATTTATAACACAGCCATCTTAATTATATTTAATCAATTGAGTATATAGGGTGTATTATGACAAACAAGATGTTCGGTAATTTCATAAAACAGATTCGTATCCAATAAAAATATCTCAACTTCAGAGGTAGCTAATAACTTAACTGGAGCTGAGTATATTCGATATGAAAATAGGGATATGTCTACCTACATCGATGATCTGCTTGTTATAGGGAGAATTTTAGATACTAATGTGAATTATCTGCTGGGTATATATGAGAAAAGCAGTTCCTTGTATTAAATGTAACCACAGAAAACCCAGCTTATCCTTATTATATTCAATAGGTTCTTTGCAAGCTTCATCCTTCACCTGTTCGAAAAAAAACTCAATATTAACATTTAAGACTTTAAGTGCTGATACCTATATAAAGGATAACGGTTTTTATTTAGATGCATTAGTCAAAGGAAATTACTTTGATAGTGAAAGTAGCGTCAGATTTAATATGAATAACATCACGAATACAAGCTTTAACCAAAAAGGTATTGGCTCTGCGTTTGAAATAGGAAAACAAACTAATTTTAATCATTCATTCATTACTCCTTACGCTAGAATTGAATATTTTTCTGCTAAAAATAAGGAGTTAAAAATGACCAATGGAATGAAAGTAAAATTAGGAAATGATAAATCATTAAAAGCGGAAGCAGGTGTTAAAGCAGGTTACACATTCGATATTGGTGAAAAATCCACATTAACACCTTATATAAAAGCCTCATTTGAAAACGAATTCATTAATGATAATACTGTATTAATCAATGATACCGTAAAACTTAAAAATGATTATTCAGGAAGTATGGGCAACTACCGTGTTGGTCTAGATGCTCGTATTAACAAGAATACATCACTTTATACTGAAGCTAGTTATTCAAAAGGCTCAATGATTGAATCGCCTCTTAATATTAACGCCGGTGTTCGAGTGTTTTTTTAGACCTTAATCATTATTTTCTCAGAAAGTCCAGTAATTAGGCTGGACTTTCCCTCTTTATTACTCCAATTTTTATTGATACCCTCTAGTTCTCTTATATCGACTTCCCGCTAAATGCCGACTATTGGATTATATGCTGCCCGCAAAAATTGCCCAGCTAAGTCTCAGCAAGTAGGCCTCCCGATTTCATCTAACTTTTCCATCTCTTCAGGTTATGCATCATCTCTCGTTACTGTCCACTTCCCCCATTGAAGCTGCAGGAATACCGGGTAACGAATACACCAACGTAGCACGCCAGTCCACCTCCCGCCACCACGTCACAATACGTGAGATATTGCCAATAATCGCGGCGATCGCCATTATCGGCATCGCTGTTTAGGACCCAATATATTTACCAATATAGGGAGAAGGATTAAAGAAGATCTTGTACCAACGATTCCACTTAATGCACCCGTGAATATGGCAACGATTGTTATGCAGATATAAATTTCCATGATGTCTCTGATATCCGTCTCAAAGATCACATCTTAAACTGTGTGTTATTATCACAATATCGATTAATACTATCCATTACGATACAAAAATTCACAGATGAAAAACGTAACCTACCGCCATTAAACGCCCTAAAGTTGTTCGAAACCGCCGCATACTTAAATAGCTTTAGTGCCACCGCTGAAGAGTTAGGTATTACCCACGGTGCTGTGAGTCGTCAGTTCAAGTTACTGGAAAAATGGCTTGGCAACCGCTATTTGAACGTCAGGGACAGCGCAGTGTGGCAACTGAACATGCTCAGGCATTTGCGGCAGAAATTAGTGCAGCCTTCGACATCACTAGTGATGCATCAATTCGTTTTGGCAAAACTCAGCATACAAAAGTCATCAGAATCAATGCCCAAACAACTATCGCGATGCACTGATTGATCCCTCGTCTACCCAATTTCTATCTTCAGCATCCTGATATCGAAATTTCAGTATCGACGTCACATAGCTCAGAAGCAAAAGGGTTATCTGGATTTGCTGTTTTAATTCGCAGGGATGCCCTTGAAAAACCTGAATGATGTTATTTTCACCGTCGACCATTATTCGAAGAAAAACTGACGTTGGTTGCATCTCCAACACTTTCGCATGATTTAAATAAAAAAAGACTTCAAGCACCCTTCCAAGTTCAGGTCACTGGCAGTCAATATGCAGCGCTGGTTGCACCTGATGTTGACAAGTCATTATCATTAACTTTGTTTTTGGAATGGCTTGAACAAGAAGCACTAAAGTAAAATGACTCCTGTTTAATGATTTTCTGTATTTTTAAAATAATGAAAAAGCCATCAATAGGAGTGTGTTAATACAATGCCCAGCTTAGCGAGTTTTTGATGATAAATAGTCACACATTTAAATTCAGAAATTCGCGGCAAAATTGGACGATGTTGTTCTCTTGTATCCCTACCCTACCGCCGTTAATACAACAAAAACCTATTTTTTGATATTAAAAAGCATTATGAAAGCGGTGCACCAAGTTGTATCCTAACGTAAATAAAATAGCAGAAAGAGTATAAATCACATGAAATATCAAGATGTAACAAAATCCCCTAGTGAAAACTCTTATTTTCTCGTTTTTAATATAACGGATAAAGATAAGTATCGTGATGAGCTAGTGGAATTTTGTAATAATTTCTCAGGTCTTATTCGTAGTATGAGAACTCGCTTCCCCGCATTAGAAACGAGCTGTGTTATGGGGTTCGGCGCTCAAGCGTGGCAAGCGCTTTTTCCTCAACTCTCTACTCCCAAAGAACTCAGCCCATTTAAAGAAATCAAAGGCAAAAACTTCACTGCCGTTTCTACCCCTGGTGATATCTTCTTCCATATTAGAGCGTTAAATGTCTCAGCCTGCTACGAATTAGCCTCTATTATCAGCCAAAAGCTCGGTGATTTTGTAGAACATGTTGATGAAGTTCATGGGTTCCGCTATATGGATGGTCGTTCTATCATTGGATTTGTCGATGGTACTGAAAACCCTGAAATGGAAGATGAGCGTGTTGATTATGCGGTGATTGGTGAAGAGGATCCTAATTTTATCGGTGGAAGCTACGCCTTTGTCCAGAAATACATTCACGATATGACGGCGTGGCAAAATCTCACCACAGAAGAGCAAGAAAAGGTGATTGGTCGTCATAAGTTTAATGACGTCGAGCTATCCGATCAGCAGAAATTACCAAGCTCTCATAACGTTGTGACCAATATACAAGATGAGCATGGCGAAGATCTCAAAATCGTTCGTGCGAATATGCCATTTTCTAATCCTTCTAAAAATGAATATGGTACTTATTTCATCGGCTATGCACGATATTTTTCAACAACCCATCGCATGTTGAAAAATATGTTTAGTGGGGCAGATAATGGTGCAACGGATGAATTATTAAAATACAGCACCCCCATCACGGGAACGCTATTTTTCATTCCACCTCCTTCCATGTTAGATGATATTGAATAATTGATTTTACAGGATGCTAGGAACCAAGAAATTTATCTATTGGTTCCTTTTTGATTTATTACTCGGCATTTTTTCTCTGTGTTTTATTCATCATTATCGCAGTATTCTTAATGGCTATCTTTGACACTCTGATGTGCATGATGGCTGATATGCCCCCAGAATAAACTCTGGGGGTGCAAACGTTAAATAACTAGGCGAATAGATTATCAGTGGTGTTGCATTTCGTGAGCAATATCGTTTCCATTCATCGAATAGGGATAATAAGTCGGCCAATTATCTAACTGAGTCAATAACGCTTCCTGCGACTCATTCCCCATATAAAGATGGAAATGCCCCGCTTTTTCCGGTGCAATAATATGATCACTGAACTGGATAAATTTAGGAGCTTGGCTACTTTTATCTTTACACTCAAATAAGTAGCGAACCCCCTTCTTCCCCGAGGTGTAATTTAAAATCCGATAACCCGCATAATCATATTTACATTGAGTGACCTTATCGCCGCGATGAAACTCAATGATATTATTTTCAATACCAATCATATCCACATCGGTTTTATACCCTTTAGCATAATAAGCTCGGTACTCTTCGGCTGTTTTGTCCTTATTCTTTACTGCTTTTGCTTGCATAACAGGATCCAAAGTCCCATCAGCGAGATAAGGTTCAACAGATTGCCAAACACCATCCCAATCACTCAATTGACGATCTTGAACATCCTTGTCCGAAAAAATACCTTTTGCAGCTTGGCGTTGCGCTTCAGTCTGCGGTTTATCATTATGATGCCCATGTGCCATCACCACGCCACTGAATAAACTGGTTAACAAAACCAATGGAAGCATGTTTTTTGTCATCATACTGCCTCCAATGCCGCTTGAACACGCTGATTTGACTTACAAATTGAGTCGATAAAAATATCGCGACGAGTCATTTTACCATCCTGATAATCTGTTTTTTTCCATGCCAATGAGCATAATACGTGCATCATTTTTCCTCTCTTGTCTGAACAAAATTTCCGAAACGCTTATTAAAGCGAGCAACATTACCTTCCTGAGAATGATTTTTCTGCTTACCGGTATAGAACGGATGAGAGTGAGAGGAGACATCAAGAGTCACATAGGGATAATTTTGCCCTTCAAATTCAACGGTTCTCTCTGTTTTTATCGTTGATCCAACTTTGAAATACACATCAGCAGCAGTATCGTGAAAAATCACTGTCCGGTAATCCGGATGAATATTCGGCTTCATAGCCACCTCCACTTGTTATGTTATAATATAACATTAATATTTTTTTTCATCGTTGACTACTCTTTTTTAGCCTTAATATTTCTATGGTTTACCCGGCTTATTGGCTGATGATTAAAAATACCAAGCAGTACGATCGGAAAATCGAACGCATGCGATGAAGCAAATCCAAGTCAAAGTTGATGGCGAAAATTGCAGTCAATGAAAGCGTTTTATGATCAATAGCAATTCATTTGCATAAGAAGAGGATTAAGGTAAAAGCAATTCTAAACTTTCGATTTTGATCACGTTCGACACGTCTCTATCACTCTGCCCGTAAAAATTCATAATTTAAAACATGATGTTAATCGTATATTTCCCATCAAGGATTCCAACTTGGCAGTATTTAATCCGATATAACCACTATTAAGTTACTATCTAGATAAAACAACCGTATTTTTGAATAAGTAAGGATAAACATCCATATTTAATCACGACGTTTACCTGAAAAATGATGTTACTCTCAGTGATTGTTTCATTAAATTTAATATATGAATGTAAAATTAGCTGAATGAGGTCTAAACCTTATAAATTTAAGAAATAAAATTAATCATTGTTTTTATTTCTTACTCGTCAATGCATTTGAGGTTTTATCTTTATTTAATTAGAATTTTTGCCTGTTGATGTTAAGCATTACTCAACTTCAAACTTATATGTCATGAAGGAAATAAAAATGACAGGAAAATATCCTATTGCCAAAATAGTGGGGAGCAGAATAAAAAAACTGAGAAAAGAGTATGGATTAACAGGAACAGAAATTGCAGCATATTTAAATGTGAGTCAACAACAGTTCTCTCGTTATGAACGTGGTATCAATAGAATTGATATAGACTCATTAGTCATGATTGCTGATTTTTTCAAAATAAGTATACATTACTTTTTTGAAGATATTTCCACAGTACAAATAAATAACTGGACGGTGAATACAGAGACGTATTTATAATTAATAAGCAATTGCATTAGACGTAGCAAGCCACAGCTTTTAAGGATCTCCTTATATTTATCCATCCTCTTTAATAATAATCTATGCTCATGTTTTCGGGCACTATAAATCATTAAAATTAATGAACACTTAAATTTCCATCAAATCACTGTGGTACCAATTTATATTGGTATCACGTAATTAACCAGCTAAGGCAAAGTCTTAGTTTATTAGAATCAGTACTATGTATATTAAGGATTTAAAAATGAAAAAGACATTATTAACCTCTTCAATTATCGCATTAACTTTAGGTGCGGCATCCACTGCATTTGCAGCGGATGTAGGAAGCGGTACTATTGAATTTAATGGCACAGTGAATACTGGTGCCTGTACAATTGCGCCATCTTCAGTAAATAAAGAAGTTCAATTAGGTTCAGTACCCGCAGTATCATTAAAAACTGCTGGCGCACAAGGTCCTAATGTAGACTTCACATTAGAATTATCTGACTGTGTATTAGACCCAACAACAAGCGGAACAGATTTTTCTAAAGTAAAAGTCAGCTTCACGGGTCAAATGGATCCTGCTGGTAGCTTATGGGCAAGCACGGGTACTGCACAGAATGTTGGCGTATTATTCCAAAATGATGCAGGTCAAAGCATCAAGTCTGGCGATACTATTACCCAAAACATGGCTGCGGGAGCAAATACCATTAATTTATCTGCACGTATGCAAGCGTTAGGTCAAGCAACTTCGGGTTCAGTTAAATCAACCGTAGCTTACGTTTTAGATTACCAGTAATTTTTAAAATTAATATTATAAATCTTTATATTAAATTTTAATTAGTAATTAATTTACTGGGTATGCTATGCCTTATATTTATAGTATATCCAGTTTTATCTATTTTAAAAAATCAATAAAAATAATATTTTTATAGCATACTCCGGTCAATAAAAAATGAACAAATTTAAACAAAACATAGTGACTAGTTTAATTTCTAGCTTATTTTTATATTCAAACTATGTTAATGCAGACTCTGTTCAATTTAATCAGGACGCTTTATCCATTTCTGGTAATACAGATATTGATTTAAGTTCATTTGAAAAAGGAGCCTCACAGGAAGGCGCTTATTTTTCTAACGTATCTATCAATGACCGAAGAATAAACTTTTTTGATAAAATCGATTTTATCAATAGAAATGGAATCGTACAGCCATGTATATCACAAAAACTAGTCGAAGTTATCGGCTTAAAACAAGAGTTTATTAATAAGATACCTACGTGGGCAGAGGGTCAATGCTATGACTTGTCTGTTCAAGATGACAATATTACATCGCACTTTGATGATGAAAAGCAAGAGCTTGCATTATCAATACCACAAGCCTACTTTTTATATTCAGATGAAAACTGGGTTCCCCCTATGCAACGCGAAGTAGGAATTAATGCGCTTGTATTGGATTATAATATTGTTGAAAACTACATCAAATATAAAAACACTCAAAATACAAATAACTTAAGCTCATTTGGTACTATTGGCGCTAACGTTGGGCGTTGGAGAATCCGCAGTAATTATCAATTACAAAAAGATTTTAATGATAATAAGAATGATAATTTCAAATGGGTTCAAACGTATATTTTTACTGATTTACCGGACTTATCGGCTAAGTTTTTTGCCGGGAAATATTATACTGCCAGCCAAATTTTTGATTCTGTACGCTTCAACGGTGTCAGTATTTTTACTGATGATAATATGTTACCTGCTGCTTTAAGAGGCTACGCCCCTAATGTAACAGGTACAGCAACGAGTAATGCAACCGTCGTCATTTCTCAGAATGGTCGTATATTAAGCCAAGTCAAAGTTGCGCCTGGACCTTTTTCAATTGATAACTTGAGCTCTGCTTTATCTGGAACGTTAGATGTAAAAATAACCGAAGAAGATGGGTCGGTGAGAGAATACCAAATATCATCAACAAATATCCCATTTTTAACCCGACCTGGCATGTTGCAATATAAATTAAATGCCGGTCAATTAGCACCAATGGATGATAAAAATGTCGATAATAACTTTATCTCAACCGAATTTTCTTGGGGATTATTGAACAACTTATCCGCCTTTGGTGGACTATTTGCAACGTCAGATAACGAATACTATGCATATAATGCTGGTATAGGCTTAAATATGGAGTCTTTGGGAGCCATATCATTTGATGTTACGCAATCTAAAAATCATTTACATACGACGAATTCAGGCACTGGAGAAAGCTATAGAATCAACTATGCAAAGCGATTCTCAAATTCAAGTCGACTTGATTTAACGGGATATCAATTCTCAAATGAAGGGTTTATGTCCGTCAATAATTTCATTTATACAAAAGGTAATCCAACGAATCTTCATTTTCGTCAAAAAAATGTTTTTACGACCTCATTTACACAACAAATTCCTGATTTAAATTCAGATGTGAGTTTAAGCTATTCGAGAGAAAGTTATTGGAATGAATCCAAAAGTAATGACACGTTAAACTTGTCATTCAATAAAACGATTAAGAATGACTTTTTTGATAATGCACTTCTCTCATTATCTATTAGCGAAAGTAGCTATGTAGAAGGTAAACGATCTAAACAAGCTTATCTTTCATTAAGTATTCCCTTTGGTGGCGAAAAAAATTCACGTTTACAATATTTTGGTTCTTACAATGACCGCGATAAAAAATACAGTAATAACGTTAGCTACCATACAAATATAGACAACAATAACGTCAGTTTAGGTGTGTCAACAAAAGACTTTTTTGATAATACAACATTAAATACGTCGATATATCGTGATACTCAATATGGTACAGCTCAAATGACGGGTTCATATGGTAATGATTATCACACCTTAAGTGGGTCATTAAATGGTTCATTAACTGTTACGAGCCAAGGTCCTGTGTTACATCGCAGAGTATATGATAATCAGGCAAGAATGGTTATTGATACTGATAACGCTAAAGATGTTTCTATCAATAAAGATGAGTCGATTACCAATAGATTTGGTTTAGCGGCAATTAGTAATGTGCCAACATACTACAAATCCACTCAATATATTGATCTGAATAGTATCCCTGACAATGTCAGTATTGATGATAGCGTGATTGAATCAACATTAACGGATGGCGCGGTTGGCTATGCAAAACTCAATACAGTTATTGGTGAAAAAGCGTTAATGACTATTCACTTTCCTGACGGGAAAACACCACCATTTGGAGCGTTAGTTTATGACGCAGCAAAAGATACTGTATTAGGGATGATTGCAGAAGACGGTCAAGTTTATTTGACTGGAATTCAACCGAATCAAAAATTAACTATTAAATGGAATGGCGGGCAATCATGTCAATTAATGATTGAAAACCAAAACATCCAAAATATTCATAATGTAATTTGTAATAAAGAATAAATACCATGAGAAAATTTAAATTAATTATTAGTAGTCTATTATTAGCATGCACATGCGCGCATGCCTCAATCTCAGCCGATCGTACGCGGGTTATTTATGATGAAGCCAGTAAAGGTGTGAGTATTGTGGTTGAAAATACGGATAATAAAGATCCCTTTTTAGTGCAATCGTGGATTGAAAATGAAAATGGTCATAAGATTAATGAACCATTAATTGCATTACCACTATTACAGCGCATTGATCCTAAGCAAAAGAAACAAGTGAGAATCAGTGCATCGAAAAATAATCTCAACGCCGCGGAAGATAAAGAAACCTTATTCTATTTTAATATATTGGGAATTCCCCCGAAAAGTGAAATTGAAAATGCAGTTGAGATTGTTATTCAATCAAGATTTAAACTTTTTTATCGCCCAACAGGATTAAAAAAATACCCTGATAATAACTGGCAAAAAGAGTTAAAAGTTGAAAAAACAGGAAATTCATTAAAACTCACTAACCCAACGCCATATCATGTTGTTGTGATTAATATTAATGACAATTTAAGCAAAGTTGATAACTTCCAAGAAATCATCATTAAGCCAAATAGTAATTCGGTGTATTCATTACCCGATAACAAAACAAAATCACCGAAAATGGTCATAACGTACATTGATGATTATGGCACGCCAAAGCTATTAAATTACACCTGCCAAAGTACAACCTGTACATTGGTTAATGATAAATAGGAAGAAATGATGACCCCCTATTTTAAGAAAGTTGTACCCATTATTTTATGTTGCTTTTCATTTTTGAGTTTTAATGCCTTTGGCGCAGTAACGAATTGTCAGGCCTTAAATGGTGAAGAATTCTTACAGGAAAATATTACCTTTGATATCAAAAGCAGCAGTACCACTATATCACCAGGAACCACATTAGCATCAGCATCATCTTCATTTATGTCTTTCACCTGTAATTTTACAGGTAGCGTAGCGGCGCCCAATCATGTTTATTTTAAAAATGTCCTCTCTGCGCAAACAAAAACGCTTTTAATTAACAGTGGAGTTACGGTGACTCAGCGAAGTGCAATTGGTGGAGGAATAACTGCCACCCTCACAGACTCAAATGTTCCAAGTATAGATTTAGGGCATTGGAGTCAACCGGCGGTAGGAACCACGGTAAATATAGGTATCATGTATAATTTTGTCGTCATAAAAGGGTCCAATGCCTTGAAACCCTTTGATACGGGCAATGTTCTATTGGGATATCATGAAGATTATCAAGGTAAATACCTTGGTGCTCCTGTTTATATACGTATCGTGGGTAATTTAACATTGCTTTGTCCGACACCCGCAGTCAGTGTAACCGCATCAAATGGCGGAAGTGTTAACTTTGGCACTATCTCACCAAAACAAATGAACGCAGGAGAAGCTGTGAGTCGCACATTTAATGTGGGTATGGCGGTATCTCAAGATTGTGAAACTGGGTTAAATGTTTCAGTGCGATTTGAACCTAACAATAATACGGTATTGGGGAACAAATACCTTGATATGGGAAATGGATTGCAAACTGTCATCAAAAGTAACGCAACAGAATTAGACTTTAATCAAAACTATGCGATTGGTGAAATTAAGCCTCAATCTCCTGTAAATGTACCTTACACTGCAACCTTAAGTCAGATTAGTGGACGTTCAATAACCTCAGGCCCCTTTTCGAAAACCATACGCGTTGTTGTTTCTTATTAGTCACCTTGACCACCTGTTATGATAAAAATGTCTATCACAGGTGGTCTGCATTCAAAAATATAACCTTAAATAGACAGTCACCATTTGACATTTTTTCGGCGTTGTTATACTAAATATCAAGCCCCCTCATAAGGAGTAACTTAGATGAAAAAGTTAACCTTAGTCCTCGTCGATGACCATCCAATTGTCCTATCGGGATTAAAAAAAACATTATCCCAATCACTTCATTTTTCTATTGAAGGGGAATTTACGAATGATTCTGATCTGTTTGCTTTTTTAAAAAGCCACACGGTTGATGTGATTGTGACTGATTACATGATGCCCAATAACACACAATCTAGTGATGGACAAAATTATATCCAATTTCTACGTCGGAAGTACCCGAACATCGCATTAGTCGTATTAACAATGATATCTAACCCAATGATTATTCAGACTTTATATGATAACAATGTGAATACTGTTGTCTCAAAAGAAGCGCCATTACCAGAATTAATCAAAGCAATCACTTTAGCCGGTCAAGGAAAGCAATATCGCCAACCTATTGTTGATTTAACGACAACAATGAAAAGCCGCAATGCCTCCACACTGGATGAAAGAGTGAAAACACTTTCGCCTCGTGAGTTAGAGGTATTGCGATTATTTGTCCAAGGTAAGCCGATTGTTGAAATCGCTAAACTGCTCAACAGAAGTGATAAGACGATTAGCCTACAAAAAAATGCTGCAATGCGTAAATTAAGAGTTGAAAATAACCAAGCACTGATTAGCTATTGCATTACGCACCATTTGTTTGATTAAGCTGATTTAGCCAATGGGTTAATTCATCACAAATCGCGGTATAGGACTCCGCTGTATTGGATTCTGTTAACTGTTCTTCTAGTACTTGAAGTTTACTGGCAAGGTCACGTTGTTTTACACTGACTAGTGCCCCTCGAATACGATGAGAAAGCTGCTTTACAACGTCGATATTATTATCATTTACGGCTTGGTAAAGGTCATGAATATCAGCCGTAAAATGTTGAATTATATTCGCCCTATCATTGCTATCGAGCGGATTAATCAACGCCATCGTGACGGCATCAGAAGTCATACCTGATGAATAGGTAGGGAAAAAACGATTAAATAATTTGACTAACGTTTCTAACTCAATAGGCTTCACTAGCCAAGTATCCATTCCTGCGGCTAAACAGCGCTCCTCTTCATCCTTTAAGCCATTGGCTGTCACGCCAATAATTGGACACGTTTCACCTTCACTACGCAACTGCTTGGTTAATTCATATCCATCGCGATAAGGCATATTAACGTCAGTTAATATAATATCGACAACTTGATTATCCCAAACCACTAAAGCTTCCTCACCATCACTTGCCATAAAGACTTCACAACCGAGTAATTCTAATTGTTCTTGAAGCGTAACTTGGTTAATCGGATTATCTTCTGCCACTAAAACGCGCAAAGAATATTCATTAGCATATGAAGGTGTTTGTAAGATTGGGCATGTTAATGGTAATGCTGAATTATCCTCATCTTTTAATAAGAAGAGCTGTTGATTAAATTCCGATAAACGGAAACTTGCATCATCACTTATCCATATCTTTCCATGCCAATCTTGAGGTAAAGAGAAATCCTGAATGAATATACTGACAGCAATGACCGATGATGTATCTGTTGGTAATTCCGCTTCGGTGAAATAAACTTTTGCTCCCCACCGAATTAACCAATTATAAATATTATTGGTTAATAATGGGTCGATTGTTCGTAGCCAGATATTCGCCCCTGTTAAACTCTTCCACTGAATATTGTTTTTATCGAATTCTAACGGTAAGGTAATTTGGAAAGAGCTACCTACCGTAAGATTACTGGTGACACTGATTTCTCCCCCCATAAGTTTTACCAACTCGGCACAGATAAATAAGCCTAAACCAGTACCACCATAGGTATGCTGCCCTGAGTGGGCTTGATAGAAAGGCTCAAACAGTTTTTCTTGCTGTTCTTGGCTGATCCCCACACCGGTATCATTGACAAATAATATTATATTGTTATTTGTGCTGTTCCTTAATTCAACCGTAACCTTTCCATTGTGGGTAAACTTAATAGCATTACTTAATAAGTTGCCAAATATTTGTTGTAGCCTTGCCGCATCACCAATTCTGACGGCATAAATATTGGGATCAATAATAGCAAATAGCAGCAACTTTTTCTGCTGAGCTAGCCCTTGATATAACTGAACGGTGTGTTGTATTAAATCGAGTAGATCAAACGATATATGTTGGATATGAATTTGGTTCGCTTCAATTTTACTGATATCAAGAATATCCCCAATAAGATGCATTAATAACTGAGATGTTGTCGACATCCTATCAATAAAGTGTTTTTGTTTTGGTGATAAAGCCGTGTTTTCTAATAATTCTAATGTCCCGATAATGCCATAAAGTGGCGTGCGTATCTCATGGCTCATCGTGGCTAAGAAATTAGACTTTGCTTGATTCGCTTCTTCCGCAAGGCGTTTAGCATGATTAAGCTGTTTTTCAGTTTCAGCTTGTATTGTGATATCAGTAAATGCGCATAAAATAACAGGACGTTGCTGATAATGAGTTGCAGTGCTAACAATATATAATACGTGTTCCCCTGATTTTAAAACAGTTGTCACTTTTTCCTGTTCAGAAATAACACGGCTCAGTAGTTCATTATATTCCATTGAATCGTGAGGAGAATCAGTATTGGGTATATTTAACCAATACTGAGCGAGCTCATTCGCAAAACGAAGATCTTGAGTTTCTGTATCAATAACACAGAGCCCTATCGGCGTTGTTGCAATCAATGTTTGATTAAACGCTTCGCTTTCGACGATAACTTGCTGAGAAAGTATTGCTGGCTGTAGAATTTTTCTATGGTACCACTTCTTATATCCCCAGCCACATAACAAACTAAAAAGTAGAGATATAACAAGACTAATCGGTAACCACATATTATCTTCGAAAAATGCAGCGTAACTAATTCTGTAATAACCTATCCAATCTGTATCTTTAAAGCTTAACTTCATGACTAAACCATTTTGAGTATAGAAAATACCTTCCGATGGCTCAGTAGGCACTGGAGAATCACCCAGTAATAGACCAAAGTCATCATGTAATAGCCAGAATTCATGCCTCAATGTTGGGTTCAATATTTTCTCTAGCACGCTGAGATGGTCTTTACTGACTAGAGAGACTGCATAAATATTTTTAGGGGAGAGATGGGCATTTTGCCATAAATTGGCATCAAAACCTGCGGGAACGATACCCAGCAAGTTATTTTTAAATTTATCTGCTTTTAACCAAATCACGGGCATTTCTTGTTCGTCGTATTGTATGTCAGCAAACTGTTTGTTTATTACTGGTAAATTATCTCTAATACTATCGGTTACTGCACGAAACAATTCAGGTGATATGGCTGTATTCCCCATTAGCGTGCCTACGGATGGGACACTAATACTGATATAGTCATGTTCATTAATAAAAAATACCGCCGCCGCGGGATAGTAAGAGCGCCCCCAAAATGTAGAGTAAAAATCAGCTAAATATGCGCCGAGTGAAAATAAGATACTCGGGACTCTAGAACACTCTAAATTGTTGCCACACGCTAACGTAAATGGCATTGCGACTATAGATTCTTTGCCTTCTAATAGCCTTAATGGCCAATCTCTCGGTAAAAACTGATCATTTATTGAATAGGTTCTACTTTCTAGCAGTTCTGATAAATCCTGATCTTGTTTATTTAATGCTTTTAAAAAAATTTCTTGTTCTATCAAATAGCCAATAAAAGATTTGAATTCAACTTCTAATCGTCTAGTTTCTTGGTGAACTATTTTATTAGCACTCCAAAATAATGTTGTGAGTAATACGAGTAAAAGAGGCAGAGTCACTGTTAATATACTATTAGTTCGCCCAGAACTGCGCGTTATACGAGAAAAAGCAGTGGGTAATTTATTTGGCATAGTACTATTCTCTGCTATGATAGGTCTAATCCAATATATTTATATTAATATAAGATAAGCCAACTAAACAGAAAAGTTTTAGCGTTAATACCTATACAATTGCTGATGTATAATAATCTTTTAAATCATCAAGTTCCCAGCCAAATCCATTTAAACCTGAAATATACATAGATAATTTAGGGTGACGCCCAATGATATAAAATAATCGGTGATAAAAATCAGGGAAGTTAACCTCAATAATTAATAAATATTTAAATAGTACATCAACAGTGAGAGCATTCTCACCACGCTCGTATCGAGATAATTGTTGTTGACTAATACCTAACTTTTTTGCAACACACTCCCCACTAACTCCCTTTTCTATGCGGTATTCCTGCATGCATTTTCCTATCAGTTGACTGATATAATATAATTTTTCTTTTTTCATGATAGATAACGACCTTAGTGTCATAAATTAAACCCACTTCCTAACCCTCAAATTATAGCTAGGTAGATAACCCTATAATATAAGGTATTCCTTATTCGAAAATGAATATTGCTAGCTTCACAATAGTGACGCAATCAAATAGATACATTAAATATTTTTATCTTTATGGTAGTAGCGTATTTCATACAATATTCATGTAGATTTAAGTTTACATCTAATTTTCAACTTTACATATTAGGTTATATTTTATTTAAATATTCATTAAGTACAATAACCTGCCATAAAAAATAATATTCTGTCTTTTTTAATTCTAAACACCACATTCTTATATATAAAAATTTATCATTTTTATTAAAAATAAAATAAGGCACTCAACCACACGCAAATAGTGAGTAACGATAAATACTATTTTTACGTTTATAGTTTATATTGTCCCCTAAAACATACCTATATGATTTTTAAGGTATTAAATACAACTTGGTAGGATAAGGTCAATTGACATAATTTCCGAGCCTTAATTTTATAATTTTTTTTGTATTAAAAATCAGTTATATACCCAATTTTTATTGAAAGAAATTTTTTACGAGCATTATCGATTTGGTGAAATATTTTCACATTAAATGCTATTTTATTCTGTCTAGCATACTATTTAGCCATAAAAAACAAATTGAAAAACAAACCATTTATAATCATGCGGTTATATTTATTTATTTCGATATACTCTAGAAAAAATAGCCTCTTGAAATAAATTAACACAACATTAACAAATATACATTTACCCCTTCGAAAAAAGTGTAAAACATTATTTACCCTCAATTTACTCTATTAACTCTCTATTCTAGAGCACAGTATTAAATGAAGAAATGTTAAAAATAAAATGTTAAGAAATGAATCTTTTTTAAGATGATTCTTAAGAGAAACAAATATATTACCTAGTAAAGATAAACTCAAAAAACACAAGTCAAATTAACTACCCCGCTCACAAGGGAATGCCTTTAGAATCACACCCATTTATCCCCCCTATTTTATCATCATGAAATTTGTTCATGTTGGTAATGAAATTAAGTCGCTTTCTCTCCCTTCCTCACTCTGGCATAAATTAAACATATTAACTTACTGGCAACATAAGATTGATGAATGAGAAAACAGGCAACTTCTCGGCAATCAAGCAGTGAACGCCGTTTTCCTATTAGAGTTACAGCTAGGATGCAGAATACGATGAATACACACTTTACCTTTAACATTACACGCAGCCTTTTTGATGAAAACTATAATCCATCAGAAAATACGCGAATTACGACGAACTTTGCTAATTTAGCGCGAGGCAAAAACCGTCAAGAAAATTTACGTAACACACTGACGATGATCAACAACCGCTTCAACTCACTGGTCTTTTGGGATAACCCTACAAGCGACCGCTATGCTGTTGAACTGGAAATTATCTCTGTAGAAATGAACATCAAGGAGAAAGACAGCACTTTCCCAGTGATTGAAATTTTAAAAACTAACATTATCGATCAGAAAACTCAGCAGCGAATTGAAGGCATTGTCGGGAATAACTTTTCATCTTATGTGCGGGACTATGATTTTAGCGTGTTACTGCTGGAACATAATAAAGATAAAGCTGAGTTTAGCATTCCAAATAAATTTGGCTGCTTACATGGCAATATTTTCAAGTCTTTTATTCATTCCAATGAGTACAAAGCCAATTTTACTAAATCACCGGTAATCTGTTTGAGTGTCTCTAATAGAGAGACTTACCATCGTACAGGAAATCAGCACCCTATATTAGGCATTGAATATCAGCCAACTAATGCCTCTTTAACAGAGCAATACTTCGCCAAAATGGGCTTACAAGTCCGTTACTTTATGCCGAAAAATAGTGTTGCCCCTTTAGCTTTTTATTTTACGGGAGACTTGCTGAGCGACTACACCAACATTGAGTTAATCAGCACTATCAGCACAATGGAAACATTCCAAAAAATTTACCGTCCTGAAATTTATAATGCCAACGCGGTGGCGGGAGAATGCTATCAGCCAAGCCTGAATCAACAGGATTATTCATTAACCAAAATTGTCTATGACCGAGAAGAGCGCAGCCAACTCGCCATTGAGCAAGGGAAATTTACTGAAGAACACTTCATTAAACCCTATCAAAACATTTTGGAAAAATGGTCTGCACAGTATTCGGCTTAATAGAGCGCATCGATTTAGAAAATCAATTCGCTTTCACAAAATAACGCATAACTAAAAATAAAATAAAAGGTCACCTGTCATGAAAAGATTATTACCCACTTCAACTGCCGGTAGCTTACCTAAGCCATCTTGGTTAGCAGAACCAGAAAAACTCTGGTCGCCATGGAAATTGCATAACGAAGAACTTATCGCAGGCAAACAAGATGCGCTACGTTTATCACTCGATGACCAACTGCGCGCTGGGATCGATATCGTCAGTGATGGCGAACAAACTCGTCAACACTTTGTCACGACCTTTATTGAGCATTTGAGCGGTGTCGATTTTGAGAAGCGTCAGGTCGTTAAAATTCGCGACCGTTACGATGCCAGCGTACCGACCGTGGTCGGCGCAGTCGCTCGTCAAAAACCCGTATTTGTGGAAGATGCCAAGTATTTACGCCAGTTAACCGACAAGCCGATAAAATGGGCATTACCCGGTCCAATGACCATGATTGATACACTCTATGACAATCATTATAAAAGTCGTGAAAAATTAGCGTGGGAATTTGCCAAAATTCTTAACCAAGAAGCGAGAGAGTTAGAAGCTGCGGGGGTCGATATTATCCAGTTTGATGAACCAGCATTTAACGTATTTTTTGATGAGGTAAACGACTGGGGAATTGCTGCGCTAGAAAGAGCCATTGAAGGGCTGAAATGTGAAACAGCGGTACATATCTGTTATGGATATGGTATCAAAGCCAATACCGATTGGAAAAAAACGCTAGGTTCAGAATGGCGACAATACGAAGAAGCTTTCCCAAAACTGCAAAGCTCAAACATCGATATTGTTTCTCTAGAATGCCACAACTCCAATGTACCAATGGATTTAATTGAACTGATCCGCGGAAAGAAAGTGATGGTCGGCGCCATTGATGTGGCAACAAATACCATAGAAACGCCGGAAGAAGTCGCCAATACCTTGCGAAAAGCCCTTCAATTTGTTGATGCAGATAAGCTGTACCCATCAACCAACTGTGGCATGGCGCCATTATCGCGCGACGTTGCTAGAGGTAAGCTCAATGCCTTAAGCGCGGGTGCGGAGATTATCCGAAAAGAGCTTGCTACAAAGTAAATTACCCACTATTTGGCGATCTCACCATCGCCAAATATCAAAACGCGTCCTCTTCATAACCACTCATTTTCTGTCTTGTCTTACTGAAATTTCAAGCAATTATTTCAACCACTCTCACAGAACTTACCGAACAATATTGTTAGCTATCTATTTTCAATCCTATACTTTTTTTGCTCAAAAAGTGACTAATAACTAAATAACTGGAAGGATATAACCCATGAAATTATCTCTACTAGGATGTTTATTTGCAGCTTCATTTTCTTTGCACGCTTATGCAGCAAGCGAGCCACCAATCCGATTAGTGATCCACGGGGGAGCCGGTACTATTACAAAAAACACTATCACTCCCGAACAAGAAAAAGAGTATCAAGAAAAGCTCACACAAGCGTTGGAAGCCGGCTATGCCGTACTCAACAAAGGAGGCAGCAGCCTCGATGCAGTTCAAGCATCGATCAATGTCATGGAAGATTCCCCACTGTTTAACGCAGGGAAAGGGGCGGTATTTACCCATGAGGGTAAAAATGAAATGGATGCTTCTATTATGGATGGTAGCAACCGCAAAGCAGGTGCTGTCGCGGGCGTCACCAATATCAAAAATCCGATTAATGCCGCTTATGCCGTCATGACCAAAAGCCCTCACGTCATGATGGTATCTAAAGGTGCAGAACAATTCGCGGCAGAACAAGGCCTTGAAATTGTTGATCCATCCTACTTTCGTACCGACTTCCGATGGGAACAGCTCCAAAAAGCAAAAGAAAAAGAGAAAGTGGTTCTCGATCACGATGGCAAAAATGCGGCTCTCTTTGTTGACCCGATGATGTATGACTATAAATATGGCACTGTTGGCGCGGTCGCACTCGATAAAAACGGCAATATTGCGGCAGGAACCTCCACGGGCGGCATGACTAACAAACGCTTTGGTCGCGTTGGTGACTCTCCAATTATTGGAGCGGGTAACTATGCAGACAATAACACTGTCGCGGTTTCCGCCACCGGCTCTGGTGAAATGTTTATCCGCACAGCCACCGCACATAACATTGCCGCTCAAGTCAAATACAACAAAACCCCGATTGACCAAGCAGCCCGTAATGCACTGGATGAAGTCAAAGAGCTCAACGGAAGTGGTGGCGTGATTGTGTTAGATAAATCAGGTAACTATGCCATGGAGTTTAACTCTGAAGGCATGTATCGCGGAACAATCGGTAATGATGGTAAACCGCAAGTCGCGATTTATAAAAACGATTAAGTTCCTCGCATTTAAATTCGCTACGTCATAAAAATACAAAAGCCCACCAATGTGGGCTTTATAACCTTGATTTACAACCTATTATTTATAAATTAATGTTATAGATCAATGTATTATTAACTACGCCTATATAAACAACGGCTCTCAGCCTAATGACTTTTCAACTGCACCACTGGCCAAATACCCTTTATGGAACGCAGCTTGCCTTGGAGAGATACGCGCAACCGCCTCTGCTGAGCAAGAGGCATCCACCAGCACAAAACTGGCATCATCGCCTTTTGCTGGCCACACTTGCTGGCCCTTTTCATCCAACGGCAATACATTGCCCGTGGCGATGGCAAGGGAACGAGATAATGCCAACTCATCCGGACGCGTGTACAACTGCGCATATAAGTTGGCTTTTTCTAACATATCCCCGAGACCAAATGGCGACCAGTGATCAATCACACTGTCAGTCCCAGTCATCACAAACACACCATTTTTATTCAGCGTTTTTAATGGCATATGCAATGTCCCGATAGGCACGGTCGAGGCTATAGTGATCTGCTGCTCAGCCAAGCGTTTTGCCATCGCATCGGCATCTTCAGGATTTAACATGGCTAATGCAAAGGCATGACTAATTGTCACCTTGCCACGCAAGCTTCGGTTTTCATCCACCGTTTTTATCATATAGTTGATAGCGGCAAGTCCTGCTGGGCTTGTCTCATGCAGATGGATATCAATCCCTTTGTTATAATCCAGTGCAATCTGGAACATCGCATCAAGGGATTTTTCCATCGCCCCATCAACATTGGTCGGATCTAGCCCGCCCACATAGTGCGCCCCCGCTTGCATCGCTTCTCGCATCAAAGGGACTGATTTTGATAGCAGTAAACCATGTTGAGGGAAAGCCACAATTTCACAGATGAGATCTTGCTGACGTTTATCCAACACCGTTTGCAGTGCTTCAAGGTTTTTTAATCCAGAAACAGGTTCAATATTGCAATGACTGCGCGCGATGGTCGAACCATGGGATTGAATCAGATCGATCAATGCATGCGCTCGTTCCTGAGTGAAAGGCTGCAATTCAGGCAACATTTTCTGCTCTAACGTGATCATATCCATAATGGTTTTACCTTCACGGGATTGCGGTGCTTGCCAAGGTCCGCCGTAGAAGGTTTTATCCAAATGGATATGCATATCTCGAAATGCAGGCAGCATCAATTTACCCTGTGCACTATAGGCATTCAACGCTGAGTTAGGATGCTGCTTGTTAGGTAAAACCGCCACAATTTTCCCATCATTAATCTCGATGGTTTGTAACGCAGTTTGTGTCCCAATCACCGTACTATCACGGAAGTTAAAGCCCGTTTCCAGTAATGCATCATCTAAATAATAATGCTTATCCTCAATACGAGAAACACCAGACTGCGGTACATTTTGTGGCGCTGCTCCCGCAGACATCGCTCCTAATAATGTACAAGCGGCTACCACTTTTGCACTCGTGGTCAGAAATTCTCTTCTGCCCGACAATTGTTCTACATCCATAGCAACTCCTTATCATCGATAATTCGACCTCATATCGTGAGGTCGAGTGAGACTCAGCCTTGAATAATGTGGGTTCCTGTTTCACCGCGTAACGCCGCAGGCAGCGCTTCAGGAGTCGTGATAATCACGCGCTTACCGCCATTAGCGATAAACGATAAACTGGCTTCGATTTTCGGTAGCATGCTCCCCGCAGGGAAATGTCCTTCTGCCATATAACGCTGCATATCCGTCGTGGAAGTTTCACCAAGCGCTTTTTGTTCCGGTTTGCCAAAGTGAATACACACTTTTTCAACGCCCGTGGTGATGATCAAAATATCGGCATTCAACTCTTTAGCCAGCAATGTCGTCGATAAATCTTTATCAATCACGGCATCCACACTTTGATAACCGCCCTGTCCATTATTCACCACAGGGATCCCACCACCGCCTGCCGCAACAACCACATAATCATGTTCGGTCAATGTGCGAATGGCCGCTGATTCAATGACACGCTTCGGTTCAGGGGATGCCACCACGCGGCGGTATCCACGTCCCGAATCCTCCACAAAATGCCAGTCTGGGTTCTCCTTTTGCAACAACTCAGCTTGCTCTTTGCTGAAAAACGCACCAATTGGCTTCGTCGGGGCAGCAAAGTTAGGGTCATTCTTATCCACTTCGACTTGAGTCACGACAGTTACCGCTTGGCGATGCTGCTGCTGAGCTAATACGTTAGTAAGTGCTTGCTGAACTAAATAGCCAATTCCCCCTTGAGTATCTGCCACACAGTTAGCCAGAGGTGTTAACGGTAGGCCTTCCGTCACATGAGCGATTTCAGCGCGACGCAAATCCAACCCTACCTGCGGCCCATTACCGTGAGTCAGCACAATATTGTAATTACCTTTAAGCATATCGCTGATGTGCTGAGCCACTTCTTGAACTGCTTTTTCTTGAGCTTCAATGGATTGGCTGCTGTTATCTTTAATAATACTGTTGCCCCCGATGGCAACAACCACGAGTTCTTTCATGATTAACTATCCTGATACCGAATATTTAGCAGATAGTGGGTGTACCGCGCGCACCCACTATAAAGATTGGCGTATTACGCTGATTTACTGAGCTTTTCAGCTTTCTCAGCTTGTTGCTGCTCCACCGTTTGGCGACCATCTAAAAAATGTTTGATAACAAACAAAGCGGCCATCATGAGGTATGCGTAGACAAACATCAATGTTGATCCTGTCGCAATGCCCACTGCAGGAGAGTGAATGATACCGAAGAAGACCAAAACCGCACCGACTGCTGCTGCAATCGCACCACGTAACGGTTTATTTAAGATAGCAAAGATAGCAATACAGCCCCATAACATACTCGCCAGTGGTGCACCGTTACCTAAATGAACAAGACCTTGATAATAAACACCTTTGTGTAATAAAACTTCCGTACCAATGGCACTTGCAGATGTCCCTGCAGCCCCCATCACGCTATTGACCATCGTCAATGCCCAGTTAGCTATCCATGGGAACAGACAGATGAAAATGACGGGTACTTCAATTTTCGGCGTTTCTCGAACAACTTGGTTTGCGGTCACGACCCCGATAAACACCAAGATAGGCACAATCGCAGTCATTGGGATCACCGCTAACATAAATGCTCCAATACCAAATAGCGGTACGATGAACATCGTGATACCGGATGCCAAGGTGTAACCGACACTCGCGCCCATGGCTTTCCAACCAGCATGTCCAACATAAACAGTGACTGGGAATGGGTTACCCAGTACCACACCCACCGTTGAAGATAAGCCGTTTGCTAACATCACCTTGCGTGTGTTGTACTCGTCACCTGCGGCATGAGCACTTTCAATATTTTCAAGGTCGAAGATATAGTTAGCTAAGCCTAATGGTACTGCGGATGCTAAGTAAGGCAGTGCATGAGGTAAACCTTGGAAAAAGCTATCCACATGAATACTTGGCGGGTTAAAGCCAAATGATGCCATGGATGCCGTAATCGCTTCGGGGCTTTGCAACCCAGAAACCCACGCCAAGACTGACCCCGCGATAAGCAGTAATAATCCGGTAGGAATACGTGCAAAAATAGGTTTTTTACCAAACCAGTTAATGAAAATTAACAGCAGGACAATAAAGGAAACCGTTGGTGCTTCGAAAGCTTGCAACATCGGGTTCATTGCCAGTAGCAGTAATCCAAGACCTGATAGGCAAGATAATAAGACGGTGCGAGGGATCATTTTACGGATGGTTTCACCCAAGAAAGATCCGCCCACTAAAATCATCGATTCAACAAAGCACCAAACCAACGCGATTTGCAGCGCAAATTCAGGATCTTTCGTGGTTTGATAAACCGGCATGATAACTAAAAAAGTGACCGTGAAGATAGAAGGTGCACTTGGACCTGATGGTAATGCTGTGACGTCAGTTCGCCCTGTTTGCTTAATCATTTGCTGACCAAAGTAAGCGTAGCTCACACTGGCAAGTAATACTGCAAAACCAAATGCAGGGGCAATACGACCATAAACAATTTCCGCTGGGATGCCGACAACAAAAATCAGTAAGCCCATCATGGTGAGTAGGTTCGTGAGGTTATTGGTCATCAAACCAAAATAAGCCGCCAAATCACCACGTTTCCATTTAATATTTAATAGACTCATATTCTTACTCCCATTCCCCTCACACCATAAGCAGCACGTTGTTGACGGTCTATCTCTTATGCCACTGAATAATTCAGGGAATGCGTTGCTTTATTTTTATCGCCCGACCGAAATCGGGCATTATTTTTTGCTTAGTTAATATTGAGCTAAATAACAACTAGGCATATTGTTTCGCGTAAGAAAGCATGGCTTTTTCGAAACAATCAAACGGAGGATGTACAATTCCTGCCCCAATCATTCCGATACCCGCATCTTTATGCGCGATAGCTGTGTTGATCACCGGTAGAATCCCGCTTGCCGCAACTTTCGTGATATCAATCGCTGTCGGGATGCCCATAAAGCCCAACAATGGAATCGTCACGTTCGGGTTTTCGCCAAGAGTGATTTCTCGCATTTGGCGAGAAAAATCGACCGCTTCCTCAACCGTTCCCCCGACTAGCGCTACGATAGCCGGTGCCGTTGCCATCGCAAATCCGCCAATACCGTACGTTTCCGTAATCGCTGAGTCACCAATATCCAGCCCCGAATCTTCCGGTTTATACCCTGCAAACATCGGACCGATAACTTGCTGTGAAGGTCCAGTAAACCACTGTCCTGGTAGCCCACTAATACGTAAGCCAAACTCATAACCATTACGAGCCATGGTCGTCACGACTGTGCTGTACTCGATACCGTGCGCTGCATCCATTGAAGCTTTACACATTGCCATCCATGTTGGACCTGAGAAATAATCGCTACTTGCAACGAAATCAAAGACTTCTTTTTGCTGAGCGACCGAGAAATTGGTTTGAATAATCCCCGTCGTCAATGCTTGGATCAACAAGGTTGTTCCCGCATTATTGCGGTTGTGACATTCATCACCCATGTGTAACGCTTGCGCTAGCATTAAACGTAAATCAATTTCACCGACGATTTTCATCGCATCACGCAACATAGGTCCCAGAACATCACGCATCCAATTTAAGCGGTCAATCACACTTTGGTCATTGGCGCCCATACGTAAAATTTTTGCCATCTGTTCACTCAGGTTGGTGAACGCTCGGTTGCCATAGGTTTTGTTTTCAACGATATGCATAAACATCGATGCCGATGTCACACCCGCCATGGAACCCACACAATCATGCTCATGGCATGGGGAGAAAATGATCTCGCCAGAAGCAGCTACACGCTCTGCATCCGCCAAATCTTTCGCAAGTCCTTCAAAAACGAGTGCGCCCGTCACTGCACCTTTCATCGCGCCACACATATCCTGCCAAGCCACTGGCGGGCCGGCATGTAAAATGGTGTTTTTCGTCATACCCGGAACCACATTAATCGCTTGGTCGTAGCCGATTAATACAGGCTGAGACTGAATAATGCGTTCAAGAGCTTGCGCATTCGCTGCAGCGATTTTTGCTTGTAACGTGGCATTACCTTCAATTTGGTCAAGCGCACGGATCACGGCTACGTTACCTTGACCTGGCGGCGTCCAATTCAATTGAGTTACCGGAACGTGCTGTTTTTTCAGATCATCACTGAACATTTCAATGCCAATATTAATTACGTTCAATGGTTGTTTAAATAATGAAGTCATTACGCTTTTTCCCCTTTCCAAACAAACTCACGTCCTAATAAACCTGTATTGGTGCTGCTACTCGCCCAGATCACGCCTGCATCAGTCAGCATCTTGACTTGAGCATCCATCGATGGCGTATCTTGGTCAGTGCCCAATACATAACCAAGGATCACCAGCTCACGACCATCCTGTTTTGCTATTGATTTGGCGGCTTTGATAGCCTCAATCATCACGCCAACCGGATCTTCGTGAGAACCAAAACCAAGAACAAAGTCCATCATGATCACGCCAACTTCCGGATCACGGGCTTCTTGCAGTAAACGTTCAATACGGTTTGTTGGGTCAATCATTGGGTGTGGCTTACCATTGGTGAAATCATCATCACCAAAGTCTAGGAAGGTATGAGCAACACTTTTGTTGATATCTTTTAAGCGATAGTCAGGGTTAGGTTGAATATTACTGTAAACATCATCGTATTTTTCTAACGCCGCAAACATCGCTTCATCACACAACGTTCCGCCGCAGAATAAACCACGAATATATTTTTGTTCCGGTTTCAGTAACTCTCTCACTTCATCAATTAAAGGTAAATTGAGAGGATGGAGGTCTAAATCTTCTTTGCGAATACCCGTCAGCAACACGGCTTTCAGTGCCGCTTCTTTAGTACCTTGGGCAAATGTTAAGCCTGGTTTGTCATCCGGTAATGGCTGGCTACCTAAGAAACAAACCACCACTGGTTTATGGCATTTTTCTGCTTGTTCTAACACTTTCTTGGCAACCATAGGTGCTGGTGGCTTCGAAATGAGTACAATAACTTGGGTTTCATCATCTGCATCCAGCATTTTCAGTGCATCAATCATCATGATGCCGCCAATTTTTTCACTCAGATCACGACCACCCGTCCCGATTAACTGGGAAACACCAGCGCCAAATTCATGAATACGTACGCTGAGTTCTTGGCTTCCTGTCCCTGATGCGCCAATAATCCCGATGCTACCGCGACGCACATTGTTACCAAAACATAACGCGGTACCATTGATGATCGCCGTCCCACAGTCAGGTCCCATCATCAATAAACCTTTATGGCTAGCGAGCTGTTTTAGAGCCAGTTCATCTTCAATCGAGACATTATCGGAGAACAGCATCACGTTAAGATCATTTTCAAGTGCAATACGCGCTTCACGTGCTGCGAACTGCCCATTCACCGAGATAATGGCTAAGTTAGCCTCTGGAATATGCGTTTTTGCTGAATTAATTGTGGCGTACTTGGCTTCGTGCTGACCGCCACCTTGGTTTTTCTTATTAAAAAGTTCCTCGATGGCAATAAGTGTTGCGTCATTTGCATCTTCACTCGGGCCTTTAATTACTATCATTAAATCGCCGTTTTTTGCCTCTTCTAATTCCGGTGTTAATAAACCTAAGTTTCTTAAAACACCTTTATTCATTTCTGTTGCCATCGCCACGAATGCTTGTTCAACATTTTCCAGTTGGTTTGCCTTGGTGGAAATAGACATTAATGATACGGAATCAAAATAGGTATTCTTCTTTATGACAACTTTAGTCGACATGTGTTTCTCCGAAATAATGGGTCAGAAACAGCGCATCACGAATGCCAAATAGCATGTCGCAACCTGAACTGGACCCGATATTTAAAATCTCTAAAATTTTTGGATAAATATTTTCGTTTCGCCCATCCACTAAACACTGGATGAGTTGATGCATGTTTTCGCGGTAACCTTGATCTAGCGCTTTTTCTAACGTAATGGCACTGATGGGTGTTGTATTCCCTTTGCTGTGTAAAATTCCTTGATAAAAGCTGATATAGAAGGAATTCGCAGGGTGATTTTTCAACAACAAAAAGGCCATCAATCCGACTAAATAGTCATCCCCAGAAGGTGTTAGCCCAATCCCTAGACCAATAAACTGACTCACAATATTGGCTACTTCTGACGACTGTTTATTCATTAAGGCATTAATTAAACTAAACCGTAATTCATTTAATTTTTTGGATGATTCAAGATAGAAAAGATTATTCCCTTGATAATTAAAAAGAGAATGGGTTCTTTTATTTAAAATAGAATCTATTTCATTAAACTTGGATTCCAGAAAAAACAAATAATCCTTATCATTTATTTTTTCAGCAACAAAATAAATAGTAGATGGTTTCCATGTCGTACATAATAAAAATGAAATCGCATAATTCTCACCAATATGAATTTCATTATTTAAAATAAAAACTGAGTCACCTACATTTATTTTATAAGATAAAAAATCCTTATTAATTAATCGGCAGCTATTCGGTGCATTATCAATTTGAGAACTGAGCAGTGTATAAAGCTGATGATTAACAGAAAAATTAATTGCTTTATTAAATACCTGCTCTATGCATCCCGTTAATTGTGGCTGATGCAACAGATGAAGAAAATGCGCGTCAGCCGTTAGCCCATAAATGATTTGCCGCTGAGATTGATCGTTGTTCACAATCCCCCTTAGGGATGGCTATGCACCCGCTGCAATCAATAATTCAGCAATCTCGTGATAACCCTTTTCTTGTGCTAACTCTAATGGCTTTTTACCATATTTATCAGTCATGTGTGGATTAGCACCGTGCTCTAATAATAGTTTCACAATCTGCTGCTGCTTCTCACCACCGTCATTAAGTACGATGGCTTCAAGTAAAGGGGTCCAACCAACGAAGTTGGTATGATTGACATTAATCTCGGTGTGTTCCAATAGTTCACGGACAATCTCAACATGCCCTTTTTCACTCGCTGGCGTAATCCCTACACCACCAAAACGTGTTAACAGATCCAAATTAGGATTAGCCGGTAAAACTAAGCGTAATAATGTTAAATCATTATTCAGGCAGCTTAATAAAAATGGATTAAAACATGTTTGGTCTTGTTTATTGATATCTGCTCCAGCATTAATCAGAAAAGAAACGCACTCATAATGCTGATTTAAACTCGCATTCACAATCGCCGTTCGACCT
Source organism: Providencia sp. PROV208 (assembly GCF_028479465.1). NCBI lineage: Bacteria > Pseudomonadati > Pseudomonadota > Gammaproteobacteria > Enterobacterales > Morganellaceae > Providencia > Providencia sp. PROV208. The sequence goes on from NZ_JAMPNS010000023.1 coordinate 29,707, forward strand.
TGGCGATTAGTGCTATTAATATCAACACCTTTTTCAAGGCAATTTTTCAAAATATCTAATTGACCTTGTTCCGCTGCTTTAAGAAAATCTTGAATGAGTGTACTTTCTGTCATAGCGCTCTCCACACTTAGCTATTTTAAGTTTCCAGATAGCCAGTTTAAATATGAATTAAAGATTATTGAGAATGGTTAGAGCATAGCAATTGCCATTAATAAATAGAATCCATTTAAATTTAATTCATCAATCGGCCGTCTAATTATTGATTTAAATTCAACAATCAACCATTTTTGTGCGGAAAAGCACCCTTCACCGACCTTTTATGATGTTTTTTTGTTTATTTAATATACAATTCAACCAAATTATCTTGTTAATCGATTTGCCAATTTATTCTTTCTTCAATTTTGTGATGCGCATCAAATCAAAGGTTTTCAAATTGTTAACATTGTAATTTTTATGTTTATTATCTCGATAAAACCGAATCCATTAATCACTATTAAATTCAATAATATTAAGCAGTTTGGATATAAATAATCATTTAATAAGTGACTTTTTGTCGTGACATAAATTAAATACTATTGAAGCGCTAAAGCAGATATGCCACCCTGTCTTTGCTTATCCAAAACAATCAATAAACAGTCTATTTTTTAAGCTCTTGAATTTTATTCACAGAAACAGCGATTTCGGTGAATTTTCGCACATAATGGAATAATCTACATGAACTCGATATTTACTGAAGAGAATTTATTGACCTACACCACCGCCGCTAAATTTGCCAGCTTCAGTAAAGCGGCTGAAGAACTCGGCATTACCACATCCGCGGTGAGTTACACGATAAAACGCATCGAAACCTACTTAGACGTCGCGCTATTTATTCGCGATACGCGCAATATTGAGTTAACCGAAGCAGGATACTATTTTTATCGCAAAGCGACTGATCTTCTGAATAACTTTCATTTGATTAAAAAAAGCATCGACTCTATTGAGCAAGGCATTGAAGCTCGCGTTCGTATCTGTATTAATCAGTTGATCTACACCCCTTACCATACGGCAAAATTACTGCAAATTTTAAAAAAACAGTTTGGTACTTGCCAAATTACAGTCACCACCGAAGTCTATAACGGGGTTTGGGATGCCATTATTAACAATCATGCCGATATTGCGATTGGTGCTCCGGGTACACTCATGGATGGCGGAGGTATTGATTATACGGAAATTGGCGCTATTCACTGGCAATTTGCCATCGCATCCAGCCACCCTTTAGCCTTAATGCCGGAACCCATCGCGGAAAGCCAATTACGTCTTTATCCAAACATCATGGTGGAAGATACTGCCCACACGATCAATAAACGTGTTGGCTGGTTGCTTCACGGACAAGAAGCTATTCAGGTACCTGATTTTAATACCAAGTGCCAATGCCAAATTTTAGGGGAAGGCATCGGTTTTTTACCCGACTATATGGTGAAGGAGCACGTTAAAAACGGTGTTTTAGTCACCAAACAAATTCAAAATCCAAGGCAGGATTCTCATATGCTACTAGCTACACAGCACTCCGCAACAGGGCTAGTCACACAATGGATTAGAAAAGAGTTTATGAAAAATGGCATTTTAGCTGAGCTTTATAGTGATTTGCTAAAACCCATCGCGAACTAATGTTGCTCCCCTGTACACAGACCATCTCTGATGAATCAAAGGTTTTCAGCAACACGACGTGACGTAATGAATTCATTCAATTAATCCCCTGAACTGAGTTATTTGATTTTGAAATATCACGGTTTTTTTGATTGGATTAAAAGAAATAATAGATTCGATGGACATGCTTGAAATGGCATCGTGTAAGCTCGCCCATCACCGTATTTGAATACTTGAAAAGTCAGGTGCACAAGCTATGCTCGATAAACAATTTTTACAGCGCACAATTGCCCTTGCCGCGGATAATGTGGCAGAGGGTAGACGCCCCTTTGGTGCCATCATCGTGGAAGATGAAACACAGTCTGCCTTATATCGTACACGGTGGCAGCGACACCATTCATGAAAATAAAAAAATCACTTCCCGCGTCTTTTGGTTTGATCCTGACGATTGCCCTTGTCGGGATCAATCTGCGCCCATTTATGACGGGACCGGGTCCAGTCATCGACAATATCATTCAAACAACAGGAATGAGCTATCAGAGTGTTTCACTGTTAACACTGCTTCCTATGCTATTGATGGGGTTTGGTGCCTTGATAGTGCCTGCCTTAAATCAGAAATTAGGCGATAAGCTGGGTATTAGCCTCGCGATGTTATTTCTACTCGTCGGCTCTCTTTGTCGATTATTTGTTTCTGATGCGAATGCATTATTACTGACAGCATTCTTATGTGGTATAGGGGCTGCCTATATTCAAGCCGTTTTCCCCGGATTGATAAAATTTTCATTCCCGCAAAAAATGGCAACAATGACGGGGCTATATTCCGCAACATTAATGGTAGGAGGCGCACTGGGTGCTCAATTGACACCACTGATTACACACCTTTCTGGAAGCTGGCAGAGCGGACTTGCATGGCTCTCATTTCCAGCCTTACTCGCCTTGATTGCCATCATCGTGAATATCCGTTCGTCAAAAACGCCCCATACTACAACTCAGCTCAGTGTTTTTAATTATCTTAAGCAGCCTCGAGCATGGTTACTCATGGCGGGATTCGGCTTAGTGAATGCAGGTTACGCAACTGTAGTAACGTGGCTGGCGCCTTTCTTTCAACAACAAGGATTCAGTGCAACAGAAAGTGGTTCGCTGGTCGCTATTTTAACCATTTTCCAAGCCGCAGCCGCGCTGATGATTCCGGTGTTGGCTTCTCATAATATTGATCGCCGTTTTTGGTTAACCGTCACACTGGTGAGCCAAGCCTGCGGATTTGCTGGGTTAATTCTATTTCCTAACTCGTTACCATTACTTTGGGTCGGGCTTCTGGGGTGCGGGCTCGGTGGCTGCTTCGCCTTAACCATCATTGCCTCTTTAGACCATATCGCTCACCCTGCCAGTGCCGGTGTCCTTACCGCCTTAATGCAAGCGGGCGGGTTTATTATCGCAGCATTTGGACCTTTAATTGCCGCCTCATTGCAGCAATTTAGCCACAGTTTCACCCCAGTTTGGCTACTCCATTTTGTTTTAGTGATTGTTACATTACTGCTATTTTTACGCTTGAATCCCAAAGGATATCATCGGATTTTTAGTGTCAAATAACCCTAATAGATAAGGTGATGATCCTGCAATCATCGCCTTGTCTTATGCAACGGTTTCGTCCTGCGCCAACGCAGATTTTGGCAGTCCGAAAATTTTGTCAAATGCCCAATTAAAGAAGAAAGTATAAATTGGAATAAAAATAATCAGTGCAAAATCAAGAACTAATGCCTGCCAAAGCGATACTGATAACCACCACGCAATCAGTGGAATTAAAAATACCACCAGCGTCAACTGAAATAACACGGCATGGGCAAGACGGCGTCTAAAGGTTCTAATTCTGGATTTTTGTTTGGACTCCCAATATTCAAATGCCACATTGAAAACAAAATTCCAACTCACCGCTATCGTCGTAATCACTAATGCCAATGGCCCTGTCGTTCCGGCCGAATTACCGGAAAGCAATGCCAATCCCAACGATGAAATCATCCAACCAATCACTTCGTAGCTCGTAATAAAAACCACTTTACGTTTAATACCCTGCATCTTTTATCTCGCCTTCTGTTTACTGAAAGCTGGTAAATTAAATCAACATTAATGATAATAAAAGTCAGCTACTATCAATAAAACTGAAAGGTGAGATATGCCATTTAACAGCGAAAACCTCATGATTTTTTTAACTGTACTTGATAAAGGCTCCTTTTCTGCTGCGGCAAGAGCACTACACCGAGTCCCTTCTGCCATCAGTATGGCCATTGCTAACCTTGAGGCTGAATTAGGTTTTTCACTGTTTGAGCGGCATACACGGGAGCCTAAACCCACTGAACAGGCCCTTTCTCTTGCCCCTTACGCGCGTAATATTGTTGATAATTTACGCCAGCTGAATGTGTTCACGCGAGAGCTAACACAAGGGGTAGAAAGTACACTGACGATTGGTGTTGCGGAAGGAATTAATCCCAATGTATTACTGGATGCATTACACACACTGAGCCAGCGCTATCCTTTGATGCATGTTGAACTGATTACCGCCCCTCAGGATGATATTTTGCCGTTATTGCACAGTAAGCGCCTCCAGTTAGCGATTGCTTTTGGCGGGTTATATATCAATGCCCAAGAGCAATTCCAATGTATTGGTTATGAGTCGCTCATTGCCACTATCAGTGCCAATCATCCCTCAATTGAGCATAATCGTGCGCTCTATATCGAAGATCTTGTGCAAACACGCCAAATCGTTGTCGCTAGCTCTCATCACCCAATTAGTGACTGCCGTTCCATTGTTTCCAGCCATTATTGGCGTACCGACAGTTTCACAATGGCATTGGGTTTGGTCAGAAAAGGAATGGGTTGGGGAAATTTACCCACGTCATTAGTTGAAACTGAGTTAAAAGCAGGTTCACTCAAACGTTTAGAATTTCAAAATACACCAAATGGATTAGCACTCCCCATTCATGTAGTGTGTTTAAAAGGTCAGGTACTCAAACGCGGCGCACAAGAGTGTATTGAGCTATTAAAAGCCAATATGTAGTAATACTTTTGAGTGATCTGAAGGTCAAGTTCAATCCATCATCAAAAAGCAAAATAACTGCCTATTTGAATCATAAATAGAGTACTCATTTACCATGTAACTCTTTTGTTGGTGGATTGTGAAAATCACTTGATATTAGCAATCTTTTTAAAGATAATAATTATCAATATCATTCTTATTACCAGTAAATTTTATGTGGTGAATAATATGACCAAGCCACTTTCTGAACTTATTGACGAAACCACAAAATCAAGCTCATTGGCAGATTACTCAGTCAAAAATGGGCTGATTGAAAGCCAAAAATTATTAGGTTCATCGGGCAAAATTGCCATTGAACATCGTGGTGAAATTTATCAGTTACGACAAACCCGTACGGGTAAATTAATTTTAACTAAGTAGTTTTTTCGTACTCACAACGCAGTTTGTTTCAAAAATACAATCTATCTCGCAAGCCACCTACGTCATGATACTAGGCAGCCAGCTTAACTCTATACATCAGGACACAGTTTCTTATGGTGTTTATTACGGGCTTTGCTGCTGTAAATCTGGATAACCTCAAGGCGCACTTTCGAACCCTATCATCGCTTATTGGGTTCAAATACCCCTTTTCACCTATTCCATTGAAAGCGTCACCGTCTCAAGACCCTATAAGCACGCCATAACGCTCTGATGATAAAACTATTCTTAATCCTGTATTTCACTCATCAAAGAGTTAATAATTTTTAGGGAGTATCACCTGTATGTCTCAAGTCTTACGTTTATCTGTGCTGGCAAGCGCCCTGTTGCCTCTGATGGCAACTGCACAGACTGAAAAAACACCCACCAGCAATCACCATGATGTGATGACCGTGTATGCCACGGGTAACGAACGAGATAGTTTCAACACCCCTATGATGGTGACCGTCATTAAAAATGACTCACCAGAAACCAAAACAGCAACTAACGCTAATGATATTTTGCGTAAAGTTCCAGGAATTGCACTCACAGGGACTAGCCGAACTAATGGTCAAGATATCAGTATGCGAGGCTTTGACCGTCGTGGCATTTTGACGCTCGTTGATGGCATCCGCCAAGGTACCGATACCGGACATATTAACGGCACATTCCTTGACCCTGCGCTTATCAAGCAAGTGGAAATTATTCGTGGCCCATCTGCCTTACTGTATGGAAGCGGAGCCATGGGCGGCGTAATCGCATGGGAAACTGTGGATGCAAAAGATTTACTGCGTGAAGGGCAAAATCAAGGATTCCGTGTCTTTACGCAAGGCGCTACGGGAGATCACAGTTTTGGCTTTGGCGGCTCAACATTTGGGCGCACAGAGGATTTTGATGGATTATTCAGCTTTGTGACCAAAGAAGTCGGTGATACCCGTCTTGGTGGTGGCGAGAAGATGGACAATAAAGAAACTATTGCCAATATGCTGGGTAAAGGAACATGGCAGTTGGATGATTCGCAAACCCTTTCAGGACAAATTCGTTATTACAATAACGATGCTTACGAGCCAAAAGATCCGCAACAGCTCAGCGCCAGTAATGATAATAAAAAGGTGAATCGCACGACTCGCCAACGTGATCTTCAAGCAACTTATCAGATTAACCCAAATGATAACCCATGGCTTAACTTGAAAGTCACCCCTTACTATTCTGATGTGAATATCACCTCTAAAGGTAAGGAATCCAACTATGAAGGACGTAGCCAAAAAACCTACGGACTCAAACTGGATAATCGTTCCAATGTCTACGATTTACCATTAGCTGCGCATAACTTCACGTACGGTACCGAAGCTTATCGCCAAAAACAGACACCTTACGCCACAACCACGCAATTCCCTGATGCAGAAATCACATTTGCCTCCGGTTTTATTCAAGATGAAATCACCTTAAAAGATCTGCCTGTGTCCTTTATTTTGGGGACGCGTTATGACAACTATAAATCCACCGCAAAAGGCAACAAAGATGTCAACGCAGATCAATGGTCATCAAAAGCGGCTGTAAGTATTACGCCAACAGAATGGTCCATGCTATTTGCTTCCTATTCCGAGGCATTCCGTGCACCAACGATGATGGAGATGTATAACGATTCCCTCCATTTCAAAGGCGGCCCAATTTCCAACTATTGGCGTCCAAATCCCAATCTAAAACCTGAATCCACCCGTACTGCGGAATATGGTTTTGGCTTACGCTTTGATGATTTGCTCATGGCACGGGATAACCTGCGCTTTAAAGCGAGTTATTTTGATACTAAAGCCAAGGATTATATTAATACTTACGTCCATCCAGACCGCGTTAATTGGGACAATAACTACACCACGTCCATCAATACTAAGCGCGCCAAAATTTGGGGAACCGACGTTTCACTGGACTATACCACTGACTACTTTGCATGGGGTCTTGCTTACAACCACACCGTTGGAATCAATGAACACACTGGCAATGCTATTGAGTCCATTAAACCAGACTCGCTGACCAGTAATCTTTCTATTCCTGTCGCAGACAGCGGCTTTTCTGTGGGTTGGTTAGGTGAGTTCACGACCCATACCGATTTCGATAAAACATCCAAGCTAAAACAACAAGCGGGCTATGCCGTTCATGATTTCTATTTAAATTATCAAGGTAATGGAAGTCTTAAAGGGTTAGATACCAGTGTCGTTTTAGGAAATGCCTTTGACAAAGAGTATTACTCCTCTCAGGGGATTCCCCAAGATGGTCGTAATGCTAAGCTGCTCGTCAGCTTCCAATGGTAATTCACACTACATAAAGGAGAAACCTGTGAATTCAGCACTTTTCGAACGTTATCAACAAGCCAAAGCAGATAATAAAGCTAAGTATGCGAGAGATCTCGCTGCTTATCTAAATGTTTCTGAAGGGGAATTACTGCATAGCCGCGTTGGGCGTGATAAGGCAAAACGCCTTATCATTGATGCGCCAACGTTATTAACTGCCTTGGAAGCTGTCGGTCCAGTCAAAGCCATTACGCGCAATGAATATGTTGTTCATGAGCAAGTTGGACGCTATGAAAACGCAAGATTTAGTCCTCATGGCGGTTTAATTCTTAACCCTGGCGCACTCGATCTGCGCATGTTTTTCTCGCATTGGGACAGTATTTTTGTTTTAACCGAAGACGCTAAGCATGGCGAACGCCACAGCATTCAATTCTTCGATAAACACGGTGATGCACTGCATAAAGTGTATACCACCAATGATACCGATATGGATGCATGGAATGCACTTATCGAAAAATACATGTCCACAGAAAACCCATTGTTAACTGTTGAAAAAGCACAGCCATATAACCCACAACCTATCAGCGATGAGTTAAAACAACAGCTCGAGCAAGAGTGGCGCAATATGACGGATGTTCACCAATTCTTCATTTTACTAAAGAAAAATAACTTAAGCCGTCAGCAAGTCTTTAGTGCAGTCAGCGATGATTTAGCTTGGAAAGTGCCGAATGATTCATTCAATCAGTTAGTGAATACCGCTTTAGCAGATCAAAATGAAATCATGATTTTCGTGGGTAACCGTGGGTGTGTGCAAATTTTCACAGGGAAAATCAAACGTTTGATGCCTCATCAAACTGAAGGTTCTGATATCAAATGGTTGAATATTTTCAACCCAGATTTCACCCTACACATGATTGAAAATGGCGTCGCTGAATGTTGGGTTACGCGTAAACCAACGGAAGATGGTTTTGTGACAAGCCTCGAAGTGTTTGATGATCAAGGCAATCAAATCGCGCAAATGTACGGACAACGCACTGAAGGCACTCCAGAGCAAGAGCACTGGTGCCAGCAAGTTATGTCCCTGCCAAGAATCTAATATTAGGTATTTGTTATGAAACAATGGCTTCTAATGACCATCACTCTGGCAGCTTCTTTTGTTGCCAACGCTGCTGACCGTTTAGTGACACTCGGCGGTGATGTCACCGAAATTGTGTATGCACTCGGTGCACAAAATAATCTTGTTGGGCGCGATAGCAGTAGCTTACATCCAGAGCAAGCAACGAAGCTGCCTGATGTCGGGTATATGCGCATGTTAAATGCAGAAGGTGTACTCTCTCTACGCCCAACATTAGTGCTTGCCAGTGAACTTTCTCAACCTTCAATTGCATTAACCCAAATCGAAAAAAGTGGTGTTAAGGTAATTAAAGTAACAGGAAAGCCGAAATTAGAAGCCATTCCTGAAAAAATTACCACTATCGCGCAGGCGGTAGGATTACCCGAAAACGGGGAAAAGCTCGTCAAGAAATTTAATACTGAGCTCCTCGCGGTACCCACTAGCCCATTAAATAAAAAAGTGATTTTTCTGATGAGCCATGGCGGTGTACAACCGATGGCGGCAGGACAAAAAACCGCTGCCGATAGCATGATAACCGCTGTGGGTGCGCAAAATGCAATGAACAACTTCACCAGCTATCGCCCACTTTCCCAAGAAGGGCTTATTTATAGTCAACCGGATTTAGTCGTGGTCTCTGAGCAAGGGATAAAATCCCTTGGTGGTATTGATAAAGTTTGGGAATTACCGGGATTAGCACTCACTCCTGCTGGCAAAAATCGTGCAATTTTAGTGGTAGATGATACAGGGATGCTGAGCTTCAGCTTAAGCACACCTAAAGTCATGCAACAGCTGAGAGAGGCGTTAGAAAAAAACCAATGAGTCGTTTTAAGCCCCCTCTTGTTAAAATCTTTATGTTATTGGTAATACTGGGGGCAGTCACTGTGGCTGCCTCTACAGTAGGAGCGATAAATCTACCGCTAACAACCCTGTTATTCGCACCATCCACCGATCCAGATTGGCAAATTTGGCTCACTATTCGTTTACCCAGAGTGTTGCTTGCCATTTTAGTGGGTTTAGCGCTCGCGGTTTCGGGCGCAATGATGCAAGGGCTATTTCGTAACCCTCTCGCGGACCCAAGTCTTTTAGGGATCAGCAGCGGTGCGGCATTGTGCGTTGCTGCATTTATTGTTTTGCCATTTTCATTACCCACATTAATGCTCAGTTACGGTCATCTGGGCGCAGCATTTGTCGGTAGTTTAGCGGTTTCCCTGATCATCTTTAGTCTCAATCGGATGTCTAATGGGAATTTGGCAAGACTCTTACTGGCAGGGATCGCCATCAATGCTCTGTGTATGTCATTGATTGGTGTACTCAGCTACATGAGTAATGACCAACAGCTACGCACATTTAGCTTGTGGATGATGGGGTCATTAGGCAATGTTAATTGGACATCACTCACTATTGCAGCCAGCGTCATTGTTCCCACCAGTTTATTCTGCCTATTGCAAGGTAACGCCTTGAATATTTTACAATTAGGGGATGAGGACGCTCATTATTTGGGGCTGAATGTTGAACGCAGTAAATTTATTTTGTTATTCCTCAGCGCATTATTAATTGGCTGCGCCGTCGCAATGAGTGGTGTTATTGGTTTTGTTGGACTCGTCGTTCCCCATTTAATTCGTATGACGCTTGGACCTGACCATCGATGGTTAATTCCAGGTTCAGCCATTGTAGGCGCTTGCTTGCTATTAACTGCCGACACACTGGCTCGTACTTTAGCCATTCCCGCTGAAATTCCAGTTGGTTTATTAACCGGATTGATTGGCGGCCCTTACTTTTTATGGCTAATACTTCGCCAACCCGCAGGAAGGATCTAACTGATGCCCCCGTTACTCGAAGCCCACAACTTGAGTTATCGTATTAATAATCGAACACTCATCGACGATATCAGCCTATCCATACAGCAAAATCAAATGGTTGTTATTATCGGTCCTAATGGCGCAGGTAAATCTAGCCTGCTGAAATTATTGACTGGCTACACCCAGCCTACTCAAGGTCAATGCCATATCGAAGGTCGATTATTGTCCGATTGGGATCCTCAAGGGCTTGCAAAAAAACGCGCCGTGATGAAACAGCAAAGTCACTTGCAATTTGCTTTCAGTGTTGAAGATGTTGTTGCAATGGGAAGGACACCTTATGGTTCAGAGCATAAACAACAAGCTATTGATATTGCGATGGCTCAGACCCACTGTACCCCACTACGCCATCAAGATTATCGTCAATTATCGGGCGGCGAGCAGCAACGCGTTCAGCTGGCTCGAGTATTAGCGCAATTATGGCAGCCTGAACCAACCCCAGCCTGTTTATTCCTCGATGAGCCGACTTCAGCCCTTGATTTGTACCACCAACAACACAGTTTGCGGCTTTTGCATCAACTGACTCGCGAAAGACCACTAGGCGTTTGTTGCGTATTACATGACCTAAACCTGACAGCATTATATGCCGATAAGGTCTACCTCATTCATCAAGGGAAATTAGTGGTGGCAGGCACACCACAGGACGTGTTAACCACTGAGAATTTAACGCAATGGTATCAAGCGGATTTAGGGGTACAACCTCATCCTGAAACTGCGACCCCCCATGTGTATCTGCGCCATTAACGACAGAAGCCGCAAGCTATAACTTGCGGCCTTACTATCATAATAAATTAAAATATTTATTTGGCTTAGCCGGTGGCGGCAACTGTTTTGCATCAATCATATCAAGGGCATTACGTTCAAGCCCTGTACATAACGCATTCAATGGTAAGCTATTGTCTAGTACATCGAATGGATCTTCTAATTGCTCAGCTAATGCATCCCACGCCAAGAAGGTATAGGAAACGAACACTGAGACTAAAGGCGTCATATAATGTAAATCTCCCACCAATGCGAATGGCAGTAACGTACAAAAAAGATACACTGTGCGCTGTAAAATCAATGTATAAGCAAATGGGATTGGCGTATTAGAGATGCGTTCACACCCCCCTAATACCTCTGACAATCCGTTGACATCTTTATTGATGGATTGAAAAAGAACGTCACTAATCAGGTTATTATCCCGTAATTCCCCAACACTAAGACCGATGTGCATCAGGATTCGGCTGGTGGGATATGGGCTTTTAATCACATCTAAGAAAACATCGCGCGGTAACAACCGATATAAATCAACCTTTGGATTTGTTCGTCTGAGTTCGTGATTTAAACTCCAACTAAATGCAATAAGTAAATTAGCAAAGGTGCGGTGTGCTAATGGATCATTCGGTAATAATCCTTTGATGTTTCTTAATATATTACGTTGATTCGTTAATATTGAACCCCAGAGTGTCCTTGCTTCAACCAAACGGCTATAACAGGCATTATTTCGAAAGCCCAAAAAGATAGCGATAGCTATCCCTAATAAGCTAAATGGCGCTATTGTGAGATGTATTCCTAATTGCTCGTACCATTGATAGATTAAAATAGCGACAATGGACATCATGATATTAAGTGATAATCTGAAGGTAATTTTAGACAGCACGGAACCGTGCCAATCAAACAACCTAAAAAACCAGTGTTGATGCGGGCGAATGACCATAATTGAATAATAATTGAAAGAATAGTTATGTGTGATGATTATCACACAATTCATTTCAGCAATCTATATTTTGATATCATCAGAAATTTAACATTAAATTAACTAAAATTAACTTATTGGCAAAGTATTTAAATATCCTCAATATTTTTACTCTATTTACTGTTCTTAATTACTTTAAGATTTCAGGCATTGACACTATATGATTAATAATTAATTTAAATATAGAATATGAAATAATTATTTAATTTTAAAATTAATCACCCCGAAACTTAAACAGTTGATATACTAAATTGAAATTTAATCATTTGATTTACCCTAAATTAAATTTATATTAAATATCATTTAATTATATTACACCCAAGCAGAATTCTTAAGGAACTCTTAATATTAGCAATGTGATTGCTATTATCATTTAGTCATCATTTAAATAGTGGTTAATATAATCCAAACTATAAAAAAATTAATAAAATACTAATTTATTAAGAATGGTTGCTTGTTTATGAAAAAAACAGAATATTTCCTAAAAAAAATTCGCACATTTATTATGAGTGATAAAAATTACCTAACGAGTAAATTTATCAAAAAATTAGGCTATTACCCCAATTTTAACTCACCGAAAAGTTTTAATGAAAAAGTGAATTTTCGAATGATTCACGACCGGAATCCACTTCATAGTCAATTCGCTGACAAGCTTGCCGTGCGCGAATATGTCACACAGACTATCGGACAAGAACATATCGTACCGATTCTTGCGACATATCAGCATGTGGATGAAATTGATTTAACCAAACTTCCGCAACGTTTCGTCTTAAAGTGCACTCACGACAGTGGTAGTAGCATTATTTGCACGGATAAATCCAAATTTGACTTACAAAAAGCCAAAGATAAGTTGTCGTTCCATTTAATGAAGAATCTCTATTACATTACTCGTGAACGCCATTATAAAAATATTCCTTCACAAATTATTTGCGAAGAATACATTGATTTATTTGAGCAGAAAACAAGAAAGCTAGTGCCTGAAACTTGTCGTATTCACTGTTTTTCAGGTAAACCCGTTTACGCTGAAATCGATTATACGGATGAGGACGGTACTGAATTTATCAATCTTTATGATACCGATTGGCAGCTACAACCAGTGAGTTTTGGCTACCCTCAAATGTTAGAGCCTATTAATGAACCAACTCAGTTTAGAGAGATGTTAAGGCTAGCCGAAATTTTGGTGACCCCATTTGATTATTGCCGAGCTGATTTTTTAATGGCTGAAAATAAGCTCTATTTTAGCGAGCTCACGTTTGCTCCCAATGCAGGACGCACCGTCATTACCCCGCTTTCTTGGGATTTTAAACTGGGCGAATTATGGGAACAAAAAATTACGACACCCAATATGCTTCACACATTCAAGCCAGAGCTAACACTCGCCAGCCTAAGTAAGAAAAAATAACCATAAAAAAACGCGCTACTGAGTCAAAATAGCGCGTTTTATTTTTCACTACCAAGTGCAATTAGTTAGCCAAGACGCTCGCTTTACGACGTAAACTTGCGATCAACATATAAATCGCAGTCACTAACAATACAATAAAGAAGAAATTGGTTAGCCCACTATGTTGCTCTAGTAATGTGCCAGCAGCAATCGGTCCCATCGCAGAACCCACACTGTAGCTAAATAACATCACTTGCGTTGCAGCGACAATAAAAGATGAGTCTAAATTATCACACGCTAATGTAATGGCGATGGGATATAAGGCAAATGAAGACATTCCCAGTAATGCTAATGCCACGATCATCACCACGTAATCTGTTGAGATATAAATCATTCCCATCGCAAATACGCCTAATAGTGACACCATCGCCAATAACAATGTTTTGCTCATCATCACCGACAACTTACTGATCACGGGCTGAATCAGCATCCCACCCAAAATGATCGATGCCATCAGTACCCCGACTTGGTCAGTTGTATAGTGATCATTTTTCAGAGACAGCGGCATTAATCCATAAATGGTGCCCATTACAATTCCAGAGACCATGCAGCCCATTATTGCGGGTTTACTTAAACGTGTAATTTGTTTCAATGAGAGCTTCTGGTGCAGCCCACATGCAGGTTGTCCTTGACGCACAAGTAATGGCGGTAAAATCGCGACAAGTAACAAACCTAATACAACAATAAATGGCACAACCCCTTGAGTCCCAATAACACCAATTGCGAGCTGACCCAACGTCGTGCCGCCATATAATGAGGTCATGTAAAAGCTTAATCGCTTCGCACGTTCTTTAGGGTTATCGCCAATCAATAACCACGATTCTACCACCACAAAAATTCCCGCCACCGCAATACCTGCGATTAAACGGTTAGGTAACCATGCTTCAATGGTTGGCGTCCATGGCAATAAAATAACGGTAACCGCCAGCATGACGAGAAAACCAATAAAAGAGAGACGGTGACCAATTTTTGCGATCACAGGTTCAATCATCATTGAACCAATCAATAAACCAATATAGTAGGCGCTCGCTAACCAGCCCGCATACTGAGTATCAATATCAAAGCTGCCCATCGATAGTGGGATTAAGCTCATCAGGTAACCAGATGCAATAGCAAACAGGGTTAAGCCTGCAACAGGTACAAAGGTATTGTCGCTTTTACGCATTAAAATGGTGGACTCTTTCACGTCCCACTCTCCAAAAATAAAATAAATACTCTGCGCTGCAAGACGTCGGTCATGACGATAGCAATATTCACAAAAATGAATATACCTTAGCGACTAGTGCAGTGATGAAATTAAATAGATGAGGCTAATTTGAGCGCAATATAGATCTTTCATCGAGGGAATGACAATGAGAAAAACTAATGATGACTAGTAAATTTATTTATGTGAGAAAAATCACGTTTTTTTATGCAGTAAACCCCCCTAAAAAATCGCCACAAAAACAAGCAAACCATTTATTATCAATATGATAAGATAATCCCAAAAAAAATCCCTATTGTTACTTTTTGAAACATAACTCCCTGCTTCAGTCCCATCTTTCAAAATATATTTATCGTTTTTTTTAAAAGAAATTTATTCAAAACTAATTTAGCTAATTAATTAGTCTCAAGTTTATCAATATACTTAATTAGTGGTATTCATTATTTATAAATTATTATCTTGCTTTAATAATTGTTTTCTAACTCCAAGTTGTCTCCTAACTAGTTCGCGCTGTAGCAAGGCGGCAAATGAACTAATCCCTAGGAGCATACACTAGTATGTGACTAGGGTTAGCGAGTGAAGCCAACACAGATAGAGCGTGAACTAGGACGAAGACGGCGCCACAAAGTAGTTCGGCTAATCCCTAAATACTCCGCCACCGCCTTACGATCGCCATTAAACCTTGCCATCACTTGCTCTAGCGACTCTGTTGTTTGTTGACTAATTGGGGGTGTAGACACGGCACGCCTTTCTGGAGATAGCATCATTAACATGTCTGGATTGATGCTTTTATCCGCATAGGCGCTGCAATAGAGCGCAACCCGCTCCATTAGGTTACGTAGTTCCCTAACATTTCCTGGCCAAGAATAGGCAAGTAGAAAATCTCGACAACTGAGCAATTGCTGAACTCGAAAAGCAGGAAGTGGCAGTTGCAACCCTGCGAAAGCTAATTTTAATAATCGTTCTGAAAGCATGAAAATATCATCACCTCGTTCTGATAGTGCAGGGACTTTCATACGAAGCACACCTAAACGATAAAAGAGGTCACTTCGAAACCTTCCTTCTGCTACCCATTTATCCAGATCACAGTGGGTTGCACAGATCACGCGCACATTGATCTGCAAGGGGCGGTATCCCCCAACTCGCACCACTGAACGCTCTTCTAACACACGTAATAAGCGAGTTTGTAATGCGACTGGCATTTCTCCAATTTCATCAAGAAACAGCGTTCCGCCATTCGCTAGCTCAAATAAACCTGCTCGCCCGCCACGACGAGACCCCGTAAAGGCGCCCTCTTCATAACCAAATAGCTCAGCTTCCAGTAATGTTTCAGGAATCGCACCGCAGTTAACGGCAACAAACGGCATTTGTTGCTTACTTCGTTTTTGTTGGTTAAATAAACTGAATTCATGATGAATGGCTTGTGCCACCATCTCTTTACCTGTCCCACTTTCCCCTTGAATGAGCACCGTCGCATCTGAACGAGCATATAACATAATCGTTTGGCGGACCCGCTCCATTGCGGGCGATAAACCGATAAGGTCATTAATCGTGTGCCTAACTTTTGCCATGTTGAGCTGCGGATAATTTGCTTGGTTAAGTACATGTCGATGAGACATTCGGCTAAGTTCAATGGCATCAGAAAAGGCTTGCCGAATAGTTTGTGTAGAATAGACGAAAATACCCGTCATCCCCATTTCTTCGGCAAGATCAGTGATAAGCCCGGCTCCCACCACAACATGGATCCCCATCGCTTTCAAAGACTTCAATTGTGCTCGAGCATCTTCTGCCGTCACATAGCTTCGCTGCTCAATCTGCAAACAAAAATTTTCTTGGAACTGTTCTAAGGCAGGCATAATTTTTTGATAACTAATGATCCCAATTTTATCGCTAATTTCTCGCGCTTTAGCGAGTGCTTGCATCACATCAAACCCATTAATGTTAACGATAATCACTGGGACAGAAACATGGCTTTTTAAGTAAGCCCCATTAGATCCAGCACTAATAATCGCATCACAATGCCCCTCTTTTAGACGGCGACGCACTTCTTCTACAGCTTGATCAAAGCCGATATTAAGTGCCGTAATATCGGCTTGCGCGCTAAATTCGGGGCTAATATCACGAAATAGCGTATAAAGGCGAGATACTGAGACGGTCCAAATAATCGGCTTTTCCATTTTTCTCCTCCGCAATACTGCGCTTTACGATGTTTCAATTTTGTTTCATGTAACAATATGGTGTTTCAATGAAATACACCAATTCATTCACTCAATAGTGACTCTTTCATCACATAAAAACAGATTATTTTTATCTAATTGATATATAACAATTAATAATATTTTTTGTATTTCAGGGCAGACTGGCACATCAATTGCTATCTCACTATAGTTATCAAAGATCATTTACACA
This sequence comes from Providencia sp. PROV208, assembly GCF_028479465.1. Lineage (NCBI taxonomy): Bacteria > Pseudomonadati > Pseudomonadota > Gammaproteobacteria > Enterobacterales > Morganellaceae > Providencia > Providencia sp. PROV208. The sequence continues at coordinate 46,873 of NZ_JAMPNS010000023.1, forward strand.
GAATTAACAGGTTATGAGGTGTTTATGTCTAGCCATTCCGCAGGTCAAAAATTTCGAGAGGCGATTAACCACGAGTCGCCACTTCAGTTAGTCGGCACAATCAATGCAAACCATGCACTGCTTGCCCAACAAGCGGGCTATAAAGCCATTTACTTATCAGGTGGGGGGGTTGCTGCAGGTTCTTTAGGTCTTCCTGACTTAGGTATCTCTACCCTTGACGATGTACTCATTGATATTCGTCGTATTACCGATGTCTGTGATTTACCGCTAATGGTGGATGCCGATATTGGTTTTGGTCCCTCCGCATTTAACGTCGCGCGTACCGTAAAATCCATGGCTAAAGCCGGAGCCGCAGGGCTGCATCTGGAAGACCAAGTAGGCGCTAAACGTTGCGGACATCGTCCGAATAAAGAGATTGTTTCTACACAAGAAATGGTTGACCGCATTAAGGCTGCTGTAGATGCCAGAGTGGATGAGAAATTTGTCATTATGGCACGCACTGATGCCCTCGCGGTTGAAGGACTCGAAGCCGCTCTAGAAAGAGCAAACGCCTACATCGAGGCAGGCGCAGATATGCTATTCCCTGAAGCCATCACCGAGTTAAGCATGTACCAACAATTTACTCGCCATACACAAGTCCCTGTATTGGCTAATTTAACCGAATTTGGTCAAACACCTCTATTTACGCTTGATGAGCTTCGCAGTGTCGGGATTGCCATCGCGCTGTACCCACTTTCCGCTTTTCGAGCCATGAATAAAGCGGCTGAACAGGTGTACACCACGTTACGCCAAGAAGGAACACAAAAAAACGTTGTGCCATTAATGCAAACCCGCGAAGAGCTCTATAAATCCATCAATTACTATCAATATGAAGAAAAACTGGATGCGTTATTTTCACAAAATAAAAAACGCTAAGCCTTTTTAATCACCGAATAAACCGTGAATAGAGCAAGTTGTAGTCGTCTCTGTCCCCTACAAGGAATCCATGATGAATGAACAACTTAACAGCGCTGTAACACCAAGCTTCAAACCTAAAAAATCCGTTGCTTTATCAGGCGTAACAGCAGGGAATACCGCGCTTTGTACCGTCGGTCGTAATGGTAATGACCTCCACTACCGTGGCTATGATATCCACGATTTAGCGACCCAATGCGAATATGAGGAAGTGGCCTACTTACTTATCCACGATAAGCTCCCAAATCGCACTGAATTGGCTGCATATAAAGAGAAGTTAAAGCCCTTAAGAGGTTTGCCAACCAATGTGAAACAAACATTGGAATCCATTCCTGCCAATACACATCCCATGGATGTTATTCGCACTGGAGTGTCAATGATGGGCTGTGTTCTCCCCGAAAAAGAGGTTCATACCCTTGCCGGAGCAAAAGATATTGCAGACCGCTTACTGGCGTCTCTTGGCTCTATCTTGCTGTATTGGTATCACTTTAGCCATCATGGTCGGCGCATTGAAACCATGACCGACGATGATTCTATTGGAGCTCATTTTTTACATTTACTGCATGGTAAAAAACCGCCTGCACAATGGGAAAAATTTATGCATATTGCCTCCATTTTATATGCTGAGCATGAATTCAATGCCTCAACATTTGCCGCTCGCGTTATTGCAGGAACTGGGACTGATTTTTACTCTGCTATTACTGGTGCCATTGCAGCCTTAAGAGGTCCCAAACATGGTGGAGCCAATGAGGTTTCACTCGAGATTCAGCAGCGTTACTCATCGATAGAAGATGCAGAGCAGGATATTGTCGCTCGCCTCAAAAATTCAGAAGTCATTATTGGCTTTGGTCACCCCGTTTATACCTTGGCAGATCCTCGCCATCCAATCATTAAATCAGTGGCACTACAACTGTCTGAACAAAGCATGAATCGACATTTGTATACCATTGCAGATCATATCGAATCGGTAATGAAACGTGAAAAAGGCATGTTTCCAAATCTTGATTGGTTCTCGGCCGTGGTTTATCACTTAATGGGCGTGCCAACTGCAATGTACACCCCGCTATTTGCAATTGCCCGAATAGCGGGCTGGTCAGCCCATATCATTGAACAACGCCAAGATAATAAAATTATTCGACCTTCCGCTAACTATACGGGTCCTGAAAATAAACTTTTTGTTCCTATTGAACAGCGCTAATTAAGGTAAAACCATGACAACGCAATCCCAAACAGCCCCACACGTTCAATTTGATACGGTGATGACGGATATCGTCGACTATGTTCTCGATTTTCCCATCACGTCAAAATTAGCTTACGAGACCGCCTATTATTGCTTACTTGATACGTTAGGCTGCGGTATGGAATCCCTTGAATACCCGGCTTGTAAAAAGTTATTAGGTCCGATTATTCCAGGTACAATTGTGCCGAATGGCACCAAAGTACCTGGCACGCAGTTTCAATTAGATCCCGTCCAAGGCGCATTCAATATTGGTACGCTATGTCGTTGGTTAGATTTCAACGACACTTGGTTAGCCGCAGAATGGGGACACCCATCGGATAACCTCGGTGGTATTTTAGCCACTGCGGATTGGCTTTCTCGCGAAAACCTTGCTAAAGGCAAAAAACCGTTAGTCATTCGTGATGTGCTTACCGCCATGATCAAAGCCCATGAGATTCAAGGCTGCATCGCTCTAGAAAATGCCTTCAACAAAGTCGGTCTTGACCATGTCATTTTGGTCAAAGTTGCCTCAACAGCTGTTGTCGCACAAATGCTTGGGCTATCTCGTGAGCAAATCCTCAATGCGGTTTCCCTCGCATGGGTTGATGGGCACAGTTTACGCACCTACCGCCACACACCCAATACAGGCTCCCGCAAATCATGGGCTGCGGGTGATGCAACGTCCCGTGCAGTAAGACTCGCACTGATGGCACAAAAAGGTGAGATGGGCTACCCAACGGCTTTAACGGCGAAAACATGGGGATTCTATGACGCCTTATTCCGCGGCCAGTCATTCAAATTTCAGCGACCTTATGGCTCTTACGTGATGGAAAATGTGCTCTTTAAAATTTCCTTCCCTGCTGAATTCCATGCACAGACCGCCGTTGAAGCAGCTTTACAACTCCATAACCAACTGAAAGAAATTGGTAAGTGCGCCGATGATATCGAATCCATTGCAATTCGTACCCATGAAGCCTGCATTCGAATTATTGATAAACAAGGTCCTCTACAAAACCCAGCAGATCGCGACCATTGCATTCAATACATGGTTGCGATCCCGCTTATTTTTGGTCGTCTTACGGCATCTGACTATGAGGACAGTATTGCTCAAGACAGCCGCATTGACGCACTACGAGCCAAAATGCATTGCCACGAAGACCCTGCGTTTACACAGGATTATCATGATCCTGAAAAACGCTCTATTACCAATGCTCTCACCATCAAATTAAAAGATGGTCAAACCTTAAATGAAGTGGTCATTGAATACCCTGTTGGTCATAAACGTCGTCGCCAAGAAGGCATGCCATTGTTACTTAAAAAGTTCAGAACTAACTTAGCACGCCAGTTCCCTGAGGCTCAGCAACGACGAATTTTATCCGCGTCATTAGATAAACCGTTGCTTGAGAATATGCCAGTGAATGAATATTTGGATTTATTTGTGATTTAAAGAGACGTTTTCACGATTCATAACGTTTTTCTGTAAACAACCGTTTTACTCTGTGTCATCTTGAGAGAAACAAAAAAGCCCTAGTTTTAGGTTATTAAAACTAGGGCTTCAAATATCGGGTAAGAATATTATTTCAGTAATCGGGCTCTTACTGATTTTCCTTTAATTTTGCCTTGCTGTAGTTGTTTCCACGCTTGATTCGCGACTGATTTTTTAATTGCAACGTAGGCATGCATTGGGTGAATCGCAATTTTGCCAATATCATCCCCTTGTAAGCCAACTTCGCCCGTTAATGCCCCTAAGATATCTCCAGGGCGGATCTTCGCTTTTTTACCACCATCAAGGCATAACGTGACCATTTCGGCTTCTAATGGGGTAATTCGTAAACCTGTCGGTTCAGGTAACCAATTCAGCTTGATATTCAGCATCTCTTCAAGCACATTGGCTCGCTGAGCTTCTTCTGGCGAGCAAAGACTGATGGCTAAGCCGCTCTTTCCTGCCCGCGCAGTACGTCCAATGCGATGCACATGGACTTCAGGATCCCAAGAAAGCTCAAAGTTAATCACCATTTCGAGCGCCTTGATATCCAAACCGCGGGATGCTACGTCAGTCGCGACTAAAACACGGCTACTCCCATTCGCAAACCGCACTAACGTTTGGTCACGATCGCGCTGCTCCATATCACCATGTAATACTAAAACGCTTTGATTGCTATCCATCATGGCATCATAAACGGCTTGGCAATCTTTTTTAGTATTACAAAACACCACACAAGAAGCGGGTTGTTCACGGCTTAAGAGTTTTTGCAATAAATCAATTTTGTCATGTCGAGCAACTTCGTAGAATTGCTGCTCCACATCTGGTAATTCATTAACTGAATTAATTTCAATAGTCAGTGGTTTTTTCTGAATACGTTGGCTAATAGCCGCAATGCTGTCTGGCCATGTTGCTGAAAATAAGAGTGTTTGGCGATCTTCCGGCGTAAAAGAAATTACAGCATCGATATCATCAGCAAACCCCATATCTAACATACGATCGGCTTCATCCAATACCAGCGTTTGTAAATGGTCTAACTGCACAGTTTCTTTGTGTAGGTGATCGAGTAAACGACCCGGTGTTGCCACCAAAATATGCGCGGCATGAACCAAAGAATCACGTTGTACACTAAACGGCACACCGCCACATAATGTTAAAATTTTAAGATTAGGAATATAACGCGCTAAACGACGTAATTCATTCGCAACTTGATCCGCCAATTCTCGGGTCGGACATAAAACTAAGGATTGGGTATTAAAATTTTTGGCATCAATACGTTGTAATAATCCCAAGCCAAAAGCTGCCGTTTTGCCGCTGCCAGTTTTAGCTTGTGCACGGACATCTTTGCCGGCAAGGATCGCGGGTAATGCCGCTTCTTGAATTGGGGTCATCGTGATAAAGCCCAATTCATTCAGATTGGAGAGTTGCTCCGCAGGAAGCGCATTTAAGTCAGCAAATGAAGTCACAGTTAACATTCCGAATAAAATAAAAGAGATCATAGGAGAGAAAACTCTCCTTGCCTATGATACTAAAAAATAAATTGATAGCGAGTTTGGTTGGTATAAATGTGGTTCGCCTTAGCAATAATTGCGTGCGGTTCATGTGCTTCCACATGCCCTAAACCATCAAATGGATATTGTGTCGCTAACACGACCCCTGAAAAAGGCGTGTAGGTTTTGCTTTTTCCTAAAACGGAAACCAAGTGGTTACCTGTATAAACATGAATTGCAGGTGAAGTGCTCATCATATGCATGTGAACATCCCCATTTGGTGAGCCTAATGTTGCGACAATGTGTTGTCCATCCGTAACCGCTCCGTCAAAAACAAATGTGTGGTCATACCCACCCACAGCTTGCTGGTCTTCATCTTGTAGATAATCACGACCAATACGTTTGCTTTGTCGAAAATCAAAATAGGTATCCGTGACTTCACGCCACTCTCCCGTTGGGAGCCCTTCATGATTTTGTGGTAAGAAGTATGGCGCGTGCATTTGGAGGTCATGCTCAAATGCAGTTCGGTCTGAGTCTTCACCCGCAAGATTAAAATAGGTGTAGTTAGTCAGATTGACCGGACAATCCTGATCACATTGATAACGGTAGCTGATAACAACTTGATTATCATCTGTCAGTTCATACTGTACTTCAACTTTTAATTCGCCCGGAAAACCTTGATCCCCATCCGATGACACCAGCGTAAAAATGGCTTGCTGCTGGTCTGGTTGAGTAATCGCCCATACCCGATAACTAAAATTGTCTCGCCCACCATGCTGGCAATGAGCGCCTTGATTATGCGTCAGTTGATAGGTATGCCCATCAAGCTCAAAAGTGGAATTCGCAATGCGATTTGCAACCCGTCCCACGGTTGCACCAAAATAGACGCGTTGCTCCATTTGAGCCGCCATATTTGGTGAGCCTAAAATAATATCGCGTTTACCACTTGCTAACGGCAATATACAGCTAACCCAACTTGCACCCAAACTACTCAAAATAATTTTCATTCCCTGTTTATTTGTGAGTGCAACGACCTTTGGTGTGCGCAGAGTATGACGTTGTTGCTTGGTAAACTGCATTTTTCCTGAGTGTTCCTTATATTTCCACTTATCGTGTCGCCTGACATTATTTAACAATAATAAAACGAATTCACGATAACGTAAAAAGAAAAAAGCTGAGCGTATAATACGTCAGCCTTCTCATAATTACCCAATAACCAAATAGGAATTAGTGCAAGCAATCTTTGTCATAAGGGTCTAAGTGAGTCATAACATCCAATATTTGAGGATTTTTCATTAATTGCTCTCGGACATTCACTGCAATATCATGTCCTTCCAAAATTGTCATTTGACCATCTAATTCTAAATGGATATCCACAAGAAAAAAATCGCCAGATTTACGCGTTTTTAAATCATGAAAACCTTTAACATCAGGGATTCCTTTTAGCACATCACTGATTTGCTCTAACGTTTCGTCATCCGCACCTTTATCCATTAAATCTTGCATGGATTGATAGGTAAATTTAAACCCCATACGGAAAACGAACGTCCCCACAATTAACGCTGCAATCGGGTCAAGAATACGAATGCCACATAAACTACCAATAATACCGATAGCGACGACTAATGAAGATGCCGCATCAGAGCGGGCATGCCAAGCATTCGCAACTAACATGCTTGAGTTAACTTTATTCGCCACATGCAGCATATAGCGAAACAGACCTTCTTTCGCAACCAAAGCCGTCAATGCCGCAACCAGAGCCATTGAATGAACTTCAGGTATCAGAGCAGGATTAATCATTTTCTCTACAGCTGACCAGCCCATACCAACACCGACTATCAGTAAAATAATACCTAAAATAAGTGATGCTCCATTTTCATAACGAAAATGCCCATAAGGGTGATCCGCATCAGGCTTTTTATGGCTTTTCTTATTCGCAATAAGAACAACAAAGTCAGCAATTAAATCCGAAAGTGTATGAATACCATCAGCAATCAAACCTGATGAATGTGAAAATACACCAACAATGATTTGCCAAATAGACAAAAGAGTATTAACAGCAACACTAATCAGAGTGCTCTTTTTCGCCGCCTTAAACTTTTCTTGCTGTAATGCGAATTCTTTCTTCGTTGAAGTTGGGATTTCATGTTTATGCATAGGTTATTTTCTTAATGAAAAACAAAACAATTATCATTTAAATATAGTTTATTTTCAATGACTTAATTAATTTCGAATATACTCTCATATTATTTGTTAAATGTCCCACAATAAATTGTAAACAATTGATTACATTGACTGAGAATGGTTATTCTTTATTTTTCTATCCTTGTTCAGATTGGAACTATAAATAAAGAAAGAAAAATCATTTATCAGCATAGCCTCTATTTCACATATAGAGGGGATTTATCTTTATTAGATAGGCATTGCAACATGAATCCAATATCACAAAATCATCAGCGCCATATGACTTATAAAATGATAGGTATATAATCAAATTAAAATAACAAATGAAGAGGTGGCTATGTATAAAAAAATATTGGTTCCTATTGATCTGTTAGAAGATGATTTAAACTTAAACATCATCAAACATGTGGAAGATCTCGCAACACTCGGTAAGCCTGAGATTCACTTTTTTTCCGTGATCCCGAGTGTCGAACTGTTTTTTGGTATTGAAGTGGCTATCCTGCCTGAAAGCCATAAGAATTCAGCAGAACGAGCATCACTGGCAATGCGGGCATTAGAAGAAGTGATCCGAGATGTTAAAATTCCAAGCTCTCAGATTACCTGTCAGGTCAGTATTGGTTCAGCCAAGGATGAAATTCTAGACTACGCAAAAACAATTAATGCCGATCTCATTGTTGTCGGCTCTCACCATCCAAGTACATCGACTTATTTATTAGGTTCAACCGCATCTGCTATTGTGCGTCATGCTCAAACCTCGGTGTTTGTCGTTCGCTAATTAGGCAAGCTTAAAATAAAAATGCCGCATCATAGAATCAAACGGTGATGCGGCATTAAATGCATTACTTCTTAATCGAGTTCATTAATTTATCGTCTGTAGACCAAATACGGTACTTCACATCCATATCTTTTGGCGCATAAACAACAATTGGTAACTTACTGTTATAGCGTACAAATGCGTCATCCCCTAACTGGGTAGTAATAAAACGATCTTTTGCAGGCTCAGTACAAGCCATCATTGTTGAAGCAGGTCCTTTTACTTCTTCTAATTTGTAATAGTTATAACCCCATCCATCTAAGGTTTTTTCTTCTAAATCACCCATAAACCATTGACGGTTACAATCAGCTTTGATGGTTTTACCGATAACTAACTCAACCATATAGTCGTATTCATTTTGCTTAGTATCCAGTTGAATCACATGACGAGTCATACCAGATTCTGCTTTTGGATAAGGAGCGATCTTTCCTAAATCTTCAGTCGCCATTGCACAAGAAGAAACTGCCACCGCAGCCATTACAGACAAAATCGCTTTTTTCATCATAAAATTCCTATTCGTAAAAAAATAACAACATTAAAAACTAGACTTTTATACATAGTAGGTCAATTCAGCCACTTTAATCACTATAGATGATTCTTAATTACAAAAATATAGATAACTTATTAATCCTTTAGTGATATTACTTAATTTTAGTATAAGGATCATAAAATTAATAAAAATTATGTAAATTCCCGCCATAAAGATGTACATAAAACAATCAATGATTATACTGAAAGTGAGGCTTAATTCATTCTGAGGAGGTAGTATGTTATCTGCTGATCAAGATTTAGTTTCACAATTAATTGCCACACATCCCCGCTTTCAGTCTCTCTATGAGAAGCATCATCAATTGAATAAAGAAATTAGCAAGCTTGAAGGACCTTCAGGTGCTGGCTATAACGAACAAGTCGCCAAACTTAAAAAAGAAAAGCTACATCTAAAAGATGAAATGCAAAGAATAATGCAAACTAGTCGGTAAGATGCCTTCACTCAATTGCTAGGCTGGCTTTATCAAGCGGAATTGGCATATAAAATCTAATACAATGTTAATGGCATAAGAAATGGCTCTTATGCCATTTTTGCCAGTACGCCTCAAAACAAGATTTCTATTGATTTAACCACCTATAAATAGAGCAATAAAAGATATATATTAAATATATCTTTATACGGCGAGGATTATTACGGTGGGAAAAAGAATATCTCGAGAAATTGTCACAATAGAAAAAATGATAAAAATCTATGAAAAGTCGCATCCTGCGCCTGACGACAACCCTGAGTATTATCAAACTCTTTTTTCCTATGCGGTTAAACGCCTAGAAAAATGTCGCTATGGAGAAGCCAAGCCTGCTTGTAAACAATGCCCAATACATTGCTATCAGCCAAAACAACGCGAACAAATGAAAATAATTATGCGCTGGGCTGGCCCCAAAATGCTATATTCCCACCCTATTTTAGCAATCCGTCACCTTATTGATGACAGAAAACCCGTCCCTGAACTCCCCCCTCGCAATCGAGCAACATCAAAATTAGATAAATAGACTTATCCGCAGAATATTCCACCAATTCGATATCATCGAGTGGAGGAGCAACAACAGACAGTTTGCCTGTAGAAATGTTAAATATATTTAACAACTCGCTACTCATGAACACCTATTGCTTGCTTTCACTATCTTATTATTTTTTTATCACTTTTTAGCTGCTGACAGTGGATGCCATAATTTCCAATTAATCCAATAAATTTACTCAGATTTATCATAAATAAGCTTGCTTCAAAAAATGACGCTCATATAAAAATTAGTAACCAACTATAATTAATAACCAAAATCCATACTTATATAAGAAGCAAAAAACATCACCCAAACCAATAAATGTCAAAAATGAGATTTAAATCTCAATATTTAGCTTAAATAGACCTTTTTGATAATTAAAATAAATCAGTATGATTCATTAATCTAATTGATGATGTAATTAACAAATTAATACATAAGCAAAATTTATTATTGATGTTTTTAACGAGTATATACCTAATAATTTACATGGCTATTATTTGTGATAAAACACAAATAACGACTACTTATCTTTAAAAGGTAAAAAAACCACAAAAAAGAGTAAAAAAATATAAAATATATAAAACCAGAAAAAACAATAAAACCAGCATTTTAATCTTGATTTACCGGTAATCCTTAGAATAAATGAAAGGTGTACCAAATAGGTCACTCGAAATATACGAACAATTTCCTTGAATAGTTCGCAAAAACCATATTTTGAAACATTTATTAATACTTTCATTTACGATATGACATATAAAAAAACAGCTCATATAATTTCAATCATCAAGGTCATAGTGATTTTTTATATCAACCGAGAGTGAAATTTTGATATTTAATTTCCACTATCACTTAAAGAGCTAATTTTAATAAAGGTGCTACCATGAACAGTAAATTAAGCCATCAGGTGATAAAAAAAGTACGCATAGATAAAAGTAACCCCCATGCGATACTCGATTTAACCTCTAAAGGCCTTATCATTATAGAAAAAGGGTCTATTTTGTTAGAAACCCCAGCAGCAAATGAAAGCTTGCATGAAGGGGACATTTTATATCATAAACAAGGCTCGTATTCTTTTAAGACCGAAAATAACACGTTAGATGGTGAATTTTTATGGATCTCATTGGATGATAAATTTTTACGTGAATACTTATCTCAATACGGTTCTCAGCTAAGCGAGATTGAGCGTACTGAAAACTCAGCTAATGACATTATCAAATTTACAATAAGTCCATTAATCAAAGAGTTAAAGAATAGCTTGGAGTCTTTTATTCAGACTCAGTATCCGGAGATGATCCTTAAGCTGAGAATCAATGAGTTACTTTTATTGTTATCTTACAGTGAGCAAGGAGCGGCATTGTTGTCTAATTTTCGACAACTCAGTAACCGTCAAGCTGAACGCTTACAAACCTTCATGGAAAATAATTATTTAAAAGAATGGAAACTCAATGAGTTTGCTCGAACCTTCGGTATGGGATTAACTACGTTCAAAGAGCTATTTCACACGGTCTACGCAACATCACCACGTTCTTGGATCAGCGAAAAACGTATTATGTATGCGCATCAGTTATTAATAAATACCTCGATGAGTATTGTGGAAGTTTCAATGGAAGCCGGATTTTCAAGTCAGTCTTACTTTACGCAAAGCTACCATAAGCGCTTTGGTTATACCCCTAGCAGGTCGCGTAAAGCCGCCTAAGCACTTCCCTCACGTTATATGCCCTGTCAGTATAGGATTAATGTCTTAGCTACACTGACAGAAAGGCAACCTCATTATCAATCACACCGCTTAAAATAAAAAAGAGCCTACTATCTCTAGTAAGCCCCTTCACATTAGTTAAATGTACCAATCAACTAGTTTGCTTGAATGACTTTTAAATCAATAATTGACATTGAATTTGGTGGCACTTCACCAGGAATCCCCTCAGGGCCATAACCACCTTCAGGTTCAATATAAATTTTAACCATTCCCCCAACACCCACTTTTTCGACAAAAGAGTTCATTGGTGGAGGCAATTGATTATAAGGCAATACCATCGGATTTTTTTCCGTGTGCATGACAGTCACTTTGCCATCTGTTAGTTGCTCACGCATGATCAGCGTGATTTTTTTATCTTGCACATCTGTAATTGGCGTACCTTTTTGTAAAACTTTATAGTAAGTGAAATTATCTAACTTACTGTATTTCTGTTGTTTTATATCTTCTAAAATCTTTTGATTGCGCTTCGCATTTTCTTTAGCAATCGTCGTATTATCTGCCGGTGGAATTTGAATAATATTTGGAGCCTTACCTGCTACGGTTTTTTTATTCGCCCTTAAAGCATCATTCTCTTCACGTAACTGAGTGACACGCTGATTAAGATCTCTAATCTGCAACTTTAATCCATCGTCGGTTGAAAATGCTTTCAGTGATGCCAGCTCATCTTTTGCTTTTTTCAGATTTTCTTGAACGCTCGCCAGCTCCTGTCTAGATTGGCTATCCGCCGCTGTTTTTTCATCCAGCTGCTTTTTAAGCTGAAGTAATTCCTGATCTTTTTTAGCAACATTCTCTGCCGTAAATTTTTCAGCTTCTAACTTCAGCACATTCAGTTGCTTATTAACATCTAACAATTTCTGCTCAAGATCTGATTGCTGTTGATTGCGACTCGCAATGTCTTTCTCAAGCTTAGCAATTTGAATTTCTTTTTCTTTTGCTTGTGAGGCTAACAACGCATTTTGAGATTCTAACTGTTGTTTATCAGATAGCTGGGCTTTCAACGAATTTTGGACATTTTTATTTTCTAAATCTAATTTCGTTAACGTCTCTTCTCTCGCTTTGAGTAACGTAATTTGTTGATTTAACTCAGTAGTGAGTTCTTTCACTTGCTGATCAGTCGCCTTTCCAGCAAGCTCAGTCTGTTTCTCTAATTCTGTACGCAGTTTTTGCACTTCAGCATTAGCTTGCGCCAGTTGTTTTTTGGCCTCTGCATAACCTTGCTCATTTGTTGCTAATTGAGCTTGTAACTGAGCATACTGATTTTGGCTATCAGTAAGCTGCTTAGCTATTTTTTCATGGGCATTTTGCTGAGTAAGCTGTTGTTTTTTCGCATTAGCAAGCTCAACTTCTAATGCATTTTTTTGGACCAATTGAGCCGTTTGTTCAGCTAAAACAACTTGAATTTTTTCATTTTGTTTTGATTTTTCAGCAAGTTGCTGATTTTGTTGCTCAAGCTGTTTAACTGCATCCTGCTGCTGTTTCAGCGCTGATTGGACATCATTTTTTT